>NZ_JALQEB010000033.1:0-142345 GCF_023630905.1 Caballeronia sp. ATUFL_F1_KS4A
AACTCAACCCTTGACGCTCAATACAGTTGCTTTCTTTGCAGCAGCAAAGAAAGTGACTGCCGCCCCGCACAGGGGCAGTGCTAATAGACCGACACGAAAACGGGATCCGGCGAAATCAAAAGCGATAAGCAAAACCAAAAGCGAAGAAAATTCAAACCGCCACGTTGAGCAATCGATCCCGCATAACCCCCACATCGGACTTACTCAAAACCTCGACGACATAATTTGCATCCCGCACATAAGCCGCAAACCGCCGATCCAGAATGCCTTTAGAAGCCAGCGCCTCGAGCGGCGCATTCGCCTCGACCTCGCAAGACTTCACGATCATCAACCGCTCCGCATTAAGCGAAGTAGAAAGCCACGCGGCGAGCGAATCCGAAGTGGTATCCCAGTTCGTCATGGAATCGGGCGTCGAGCGCATCAGATCGGTCGGAACCCAAACCGCCACACGCCCATCGCGCAACGCGCGCCGAATCCTATCCTCGTTCGACGCCAGCACGAGCTCCGGCACCACGCCCTGCATCAGAATCGCGTACTGCGCCATCGCGAGCAGACACATGTTGTGAGCCGCGAGATCGTCGAAATGCCACTCCTGCTGATACTGCCGCACCGCGTCCGCGAAATCGCCGCCGCCCGGCACGATCACGACGCGCCCGCCGCCCACTTCCCATAGCCGCGTCAACCACTCGCGCAGCGCCGGGTCGTGACTCAGGCTTCCCCCGATCTTCACCACCCACATATTCCTGTCCTCGTTCGATCAAGCCGGCGGGCCACGCACCCGCATCCTTCGCTATGTTTCGCACGCTATCACGCAGCGCGCGCCGATGCATCGTTCGACAGATGCGCTTCGTTGCCTCCCGCGCCCTTCATCGCCATCGACGCCAGCAGCGCAACCGCCACGCTCGGCGCGCACGTCGATACCCATTCGGCACGCGTCGCATCGTCGCCGTCGATACCCGCGAGACGCGCGAAGTCGACATAGCTGCGCGCCTCCTGCCGCGCCAGCGCCGCCGCCAGAAAACGCCCGCAACCCGCGCCCACGATCGGCGCCGCCGCCAGCGCCGCATCCTGCGCAACGACGCGCGCCAGATTCGTCTCCAGCGCGCGCAACTGCTCGCGCCGCCAGCCCTGCGCGAAACGCCGCCACTCCGCATCGCTCGCATCGGCGGCGTCGCGGCCGATCATCCGCGCAATCCGGACGCGGCTCGCAGCCTGCGTCTTCGGCCCGTTGTCGGCGCTCGGATGCTGGTCGTGCTCGGGCCACAACTCGCCCGTCAGACGATAGACATCCGCGGTCGTCGCGAACCATTCGTTCATCACGCCGGCGTGCTCGCCGCGAAACGCGATGCGATGCGCGAGCCCGCACAACGGCGTTCGCACCACGCCCTGATACACGAGCTCACCGCTCACCAGCCGTTCGGCGTCGCTGGTGCCGCGCGCCACGACGCGTCTGCCGACGATCGGAATGATGTCCGTCGTCGTGCTGCCGATATCGACGAGCAGCGCATCCGGCAGGCACGCCGCGACCCATTGCGCGGTCGCGAGCCAGTTCGCCGATGCGACCTTGCGCCAGTGTTCCGCGCACGCCGAGCGCGCGAGCCAGCCCGCGTCGCCGGCGAAAAACATCGTGCGCGGCCCGAGCCTTTGCGCAAGCGCGCGCGTCAACGCACGCACGCCCTCGGCGCGGTCGGCGAAGAGATCGACCATTTCGCCCGTCATCGTGACGGCGTGGCGCGCGGCCGGATCGGCGGCGGCGGGCCAGCGCTCGAACATCGCGTCGATCGCGCGTTCCAGGTGCGCCATGCCCTGCCACAACGGACACGCCCATTGCGCGACGTCGGCGAGCACGCCCGCGCGCGTCGCCATCGACACCTTGACGTGCGCGCCGCCCACGTCCCAGCCGAACACCGGCGCATCGTGCAATGTCGGTGCCGTCATGACGACGCTCCGGCGCACGCGCGCAGCAATCCGGCATCGCCGTCGAAGCCGGGCACGCGATGCGCCGCGAGCAGCTCCGCCGCGAGATTCCTGCCGCCGCGCCGGCTCAGTTCCGCATACGCGACCGTGAGACGCGGATTCACCTCGATCACGACCGGCCCGCGCTCGGGATGCCACACGACATCGATGCCGACGAAGCCGCGCAGCCCCGGAAACGCATCGGCGACGCGCAGTGCGAGCCGTTCGAGCGCGCGTCCTTGCGGCCCATGCCGGTCGATGCGGTCGACATCGACGCCATCGAACTGAACGATGCGCTCGCGCCGTTCCGATCCCGCCGCATCCGACAATCCGATGCGCTGCCGGTTGATGCTCACGAGCCGCGAGAGCCGGTCGCGGCAGATCAGCGAAAGGCTCAACGGCTCGCCGTCGATCCATTCCTGCAGCACGGGATTGCGGCCCGCTTCCGCGCGCGCGGCGTATTCGGCGCACGCGGCGGCGAGGTCGTCGTAGACGTAGGTATCGAGGCCGCCCGCGCCGTCGTCGGGCTTGACGACCCAGCGCCGGCCGATTGCGGCGGCCGCGTTTTCCGGTTCGAGCGCGCGCGTCGCGGCGATGCTGCGCGCGGCGAGACACGCGGCCGTCGCGCTCTTGCTCGATGCCCCGCGGATCGCTTCCTTCGCGCAGCCGAGCCAGCGCGCCTGGCCGACGGCGTCGTAGAGCTTGAGCAGCAGTCCGTCGCACTCGGGCGCGACGATGCAGGCATAGTCATGCTCGCGCGCCACGCGGGCCACGAAGCGGATGAGCGATTCGCCCGGATGCGCGCGCACGTAGCCGCTTGCGCCGTCGAGTTGCTCGAAGCGCGAGCTTGCGACGGTCACGTCGATGCCGGGCAGCGCGCGCAGATCGGCGGCGATGGCGTCGCGCATCACGCGGCCTTCGACGATGAGCGCGGAGAGATCGGCGAGGCTGCCTGCGCCTGCCGCGTCCGGATCGATGCCGCCGCCGGTGAGATACTCGAATACAAAGATCTTGGTCAAAGGAAAGCCATCCATGCAGGTGATACCCGTTCTCGATCTGCTCGACGGCCACGCGGTGCGCGCGGTGCGCGGCGAGCGTTCGCGCTATCGGCCGATCCAGTCCTCGTTGTGCGCGACGAGCGATCCTGTTGCGATCGCCCGCGCGCTCGTCGCCGCGACCGGCGCGCGCACGTTGTACGTCGCCGATCTGGGCGCGATCCTTTCGCGCGGCGCGCACGATGCCGCGCTCGCCGCGATTTGCGATGCCCTCGGCGACGGCCTGCGCATCTGGCTCGACGCGGGCTTTACCGCGTTTCTGCCGATGCGCGCTTTCATCGAACGCGTCTTGCGGCTGACGCGTTCAGCGGCGCCTGCCGCGATCCTGCCTGTGTTCGGCACCGAAACGCTCGTCGATGTCGGCGCGATCGCCGAGGCATCGGCTTGCGGCTTCGAGCCGATACTTTCGCTCGACTATCGCGGCGGGCGCGCGCTCGGGGCGACGCATGGCGAGAGCGGATGGTGGCCGTCGCGCGTGATCGTGATGACGCTCGATCATGTGGGCGCGTATGGCGGGCCCGATCTCGACACGTTCGCTGACGTGCGGGCGCTTGCCGGGGCGCGGGAGGTGATCGGCGCGGGTGGGATCCGCCATGCCGATGATCTCGCGCTCGCCGAGCGCAGCGGCGCTTCTGCCTGGCTCGTCGCTTCCGCTATTCACGATGGCTCCTTATCTCAGGGCGATGTGCATCGCGGGGCTTCTTTCTGACTTCCTTGGCATCGAACTCAATTTTTATGCCAACGGCTTTCGGGGCGCGTTTCAGGTGTAATCGTTTGGGAAGCAGGTGTTGCATATGGTGATTCATGGGTGACAGTGTGTTGCAATGCGGAGCAGTTTTTTTCGCCTTTCCCGGCGGGGGTTTCGCTGGATCCCGGTTTCGCGTCGGTCTATTAGCATTGCCCCTGTGCGGGGCGGCACTCACTTTCTTTGCTGCTGCAAAGAAAGTAAGCAAAGAAAGCAGCTCTTCAGGCCCGCGGTCACACGCAATTTGGGTAGTCCTCTCGTCCCAGGCGGCACTCGCCTAAAGAGTGCCCTCAAACACCTAATCGGGCTTGGCTCGCGCACGGTCTGCCGCCCGAATACGTTGAGCGCGCTGGTTCAGCACGAAATGGCTTCGGCACAGCGCTACGCGCTGCCGCCGGGTCCGCAAGGGAAACCATCGTACGGCAAAGGCAGTGCGATAAAGATGTTAGTAGCGAAGCACGCGCATTCCCGATTGACCGGTCGGCCGCGAAGCGGGCTGGAGCTATTTGGTGCTGAACCAGTTTGGTATGTGGTGCGATGAGACGGACCGTGCGCGAGCCAAGCCCGGTTGGGCCTATGAGGGCACTCGTTAGGCAGCCCACGAACGACGAGAGGACTACCCAAATTGCGTGTGACCGCGGGCGTATCAGTAGCTGCTTTCTTTGCTTACTTTCTTTGCAGCAGCAAAGAAAGTGAGTGCCGCCCCGCACAGGGGCAATGCTAATAGACCGACACGACAACGGGATCCGGCGAAATCAAAAAGCGATAAGCAAAAGCGAAAAGCAAAAGCAAAAGCAACAAAACCGGCATAGACCTTGCTCAAAAGGTCGACCATGCCCGATACCTCCACCACGCCGAGCGCCCCGTCCGCGGCCTCAAAACCTTGGACCTGTCCGTTCTGCCCTTTACTATGCGACGACATCACGCTCGCACCCACCGCCGATCACCGCCTCGCAGCGCCGCACACCGCCTGCCCGCGTCTGGACGCTTCCCTTGCCCGCTTCGGTCCGAACGATGCAAGCCAGAAGCCCCAAATCGACGGGCAAGTCACCGACGAAAAGTCGGCGCTCTCGCGAGCCGCCGCGATCCTGTCGAACGCACATCGGCCGCTATTCGGCGGTCTCGCGACCGACGTGTCCGGCGCACGCGCGCTCTATGAACTCGCCGCGCAGTGCGGCGCGATCCTCGATCACCTTCACGGCGACACGCTCGCCGACAGCAATCGCGCACTGCAAGATCGCGGCTCGTTCTTCACGACGCTCTCCGAAGTCCGCTCGCGCGCCGATCTCATCGTCGTGTTCGCGTGCGAGCCGTCGCGACGCTATCCGCGCTTCTTCGAGCGCATCGCAAGCGAGGGCCGCGAGACAAAGGTTGTATTCATCGGATGTGACATCGATAAAGCCGCCAACGCCCAAGCCGAATCGATCCTCGCCAACGCCGATCCCTTCGACACACTCGCGCTGTGGTCCGCGCTCGTCGAAGGCGGCCGTCCGATTCCAACGCCCGAACTCGTCGCGCTGACCGAACGCATCAACGCCGCGAAGTACACGGCGGTGATCTACGAGCCATCGGCGCTGCCGACGCAGCACGCCGCGCTCGCGATCGAAGCGCTGCAACGCATCGTCAAGGCGATCAATCGCACCGCGCGCGCCGGCACGCTCGCCCTCACCGGCGACGACGGCGCCGCGTCCGTCAATCAGGCGATCACATGGCTGTCGGGCTTTCCGCTGCGCACGCGCGTCGCATACGGCTTGCCGCTCGATCACGACGCGCATCGCTATCGCTCGGAAACGCTGCTGCAGCGCGGCGAAATCGACGCGCTCCTGTGGGTGTCCAGCTACGCGCCCGAGCCGCTGCCCGCATCGCTCGATGCGAACGTGCCCGCGATCATCCTCGCGCATCCATCGACGGCCGTCCCCGCGCGCCACGCGCCGACCGTGTTCATCCCCGTCGCGACGCCGGGCATCGACAGCGGCGGGCATCTGTTTCGCGTCGATACATCGGTGGTCGCGCCGCTCGCCGCCGCGCGCGATTACGCCTTGCCGACGGTCGCATCGATCGCATCGCAACTCGCGCAGGCAAGGAGGCCCGCATGAGCGTCACGCGCCTCAAAGGCGGCACGCTTTACGATCCGGCGAATGGCGTCGATGGCGAGAAGCGCGACATCCATATGCGCGATGGCCGCATCGTCGCCGATGCCGCGAACGAAAGCATCGACCGCGATTACGATGCGAGCGGCATGATCGTGATGGCGGGCGGCATCGATCTGCATTCGCACATCGGCGGCGGCAAGACGAATCTGTCGCGGCTGCTTCTGCCCGAAGATCATCGCGACGATCCGCGTGCCGTGCCCGATCGTCCGAACGAAGGCCGATACATGCGTCTGCCATCGTGCGGCGTGTGCGCGCCCGGCACGCTTGCCACCGGTTATCGCTATGCGGAAATGGGCTACACGGCCGCGTTCGAGCCGGCGATGATCGCGTCGAACGCGCGCCACGCGCATCTGGAAATGGGCGACACGCCGATCATCGATCACGGCGCCTACGTGATGATGGGCAACGACGAGCTCTTCCTGCAGATGCTCGCTGCGAAGGAAGACTTCGAACGTCTGCGCGATTACGTCGGCTGGACCATCGATTCGAGCAAGGCGCTCGGCGTGAAGGTCGTGAATCCGGGCGGCATATCGGCATTCAAGTTCAATCAGCGTTCGCTGGATGTCGATGAAAAGCACGCGCATTACGGCATCACGCCGCGCGATGTGTTGAGCACGCTCACGCGCGCGCTCACCGAGCTGCGCGTGCCGCATCCGCTGCATGTTCACGCAAGCAATCTCGGCGTGCCGGGCAACATCGAATCGACGATCAGAACGATGGACACCGCCGATGGCCTGCCCATTCATCTGACGCATATCCAGTTCCATAGCTACGGCACGGAAGGCCCGCGCAAGTTTTCATCGGGCGCGCGCGCGATCGCCGATGCAGTGAATGCGCGGCCCAACGTGACGATCGATGTCGGCCAGATCATCTTCGGTCAGACCGTCACCGCATCCGGCGACACGATGATGCAGTTCAAGAACGCGCCGATGGCCCGACCGCGCAAATGGGTGCTCGGCGATATCGAATGCGATGCGGGCTGCGGCATCGTGCCGTTCAAGTACCGCGAACAGAGCTTCGTGAATGCGCTCCAATGGATCATCGGGCTCGAGATCTTTTTGCTCGTCGACGATCCGTGGCGCGTGTCGATGACCACCGATCATCCGAACGGCGCGCCGTTCACGAGCTATCCGCATCTGATCCGCTTGCTGATGGACAAGTCCTTTCGCGACGAACAACTCGACAAGCTGCACGCCGATGCGAAAACCGCGAGCGCGTTGAGCGAAATCACGCGCGAATTCTCGCTCTACGACATTGCGATCATCACGCGCGCCGGTCCCGCGAAACTGCTCGGCCTCACGGATCGCGGGCATCTCGGCGCAGGCGCGGCGGCGGACATTGCCGTGTATCGCGACGATGACGATCGCGAGCGCATGTTCACATCGCCTGCTTACGTGTTCAAGGACGGCGAGCTGATCGCGCGCGACGGCACGCTGCTCGCGACGCCCACCGGCGGCATCCATTACGCGCGCCCCGACTACGACCGCGCGATCGAAAAGCGCGTGCGCGAATTCACGCAGGCAAACCTCGCGACGCGCTTCGAGAACATCGCGATCGGCGACGATGAAATCTGCGCATGCTGCAACGGCGGGCGGCTGTTGCCCGTCGCATCCTTCGCTTCGAACGGGAGTTGACGCATGCGTATCAACGACACGCAGATCGACGACACCTTCGCCGAAGCCTTCCCGATGAAAGCGACGCGCCTCGTCATCACCGCGCATTCGTCGACGTGGGCCCGTCACGCGGCCAATTCGCTGACAGGCTTCGCGACGTCCGTCATCGATTGCGGCTGCGAGGCCGGCATCGAACGCGATCTGTCCGGCGATGAAACGCCCGATGGCAGGCCCGGAATCGCGGTGCTGATCTTCGCGATATCGTCGAAGGAACTCGCCAAGCAGATCGCGCGGCGCGTCGGCCAATGCGTGCTGACGTGCCCGACGACCGCCGTCTATGGCGGCATCGATCCCGCCAACACACGCGCGCCGCTCTCCGACAACGCGCCGCTCGGCGCGGGCCTGCGCTTCTTCGGCGACGGCTATCAAATATCGAAAGTGCTCGACGGCACACGCTATTGGCGCGTGCCCGTGATGGACGGCGAGTTCGTCTGCGAGGAATTCACCGCGACGGTGAAAGCGGTCGGCGGCGGCAATCTGCTGTTTCTCGCGCGCGACATCGACAGCGCGCTCAATGCGGCCGAATCCGCCGTCGCCGCGATGCATCGGCTGCCGAACGTCATCACGCCGTTTCCGGGCGGCGTCGTGCGCTCGGGATCGAAGATCGGATCGAAGTATGCGGGCGCGACGGCGTCCACGAACGATGCGTTCTGCCCGACGCTCGTCGGCTTGTCGAAGAAGAGCGAGCTGACGCCGGACATCGCGTGCGTGCTCGAAATCGTCATCGACGGCTTGACCGATGCCGATGTCGGCGCGGCGATGACCGCGGGTATCGCGGCGGCGACGAAGATCGGGCGCGCCGGCGGCGTGCTGCGCATTTCGGCGGGCAACTACGGCGGCAAGCTCGGGCCGTACCATTTCAAGCTGCATGAACTGTCGAAGGATATCGACGGGAGCCGCGCATGAACGCCATCACGTTGCGCGTAAAAAATGCGCCGGGCTTTCGCGTCGACGGGTCGAAATTACTGCCCGCGACGCTCGCGGAGATATCGGCGACAGAACTGCCGCGCATCACGCTGCAAGGCGCGGGCGAAACGTGCGCGCTCGGCGATCTTTTCGACATCGCGCAGGAACCAAGCGATGCGCCCGCACTCACGATAGAAGGCGATGCGCCGTGGCTCGATCGCATCGGCGCGAACATGACCGAAGGCACGCTCGCGGTGCACGGCGCTGCAGGCGATTACGCGGGCATGAAGATGTCCGGCGGCGAGTTGAACATACGAGGCGATGCGGGCGCATTCGCCGCGTGCGAGATGCAAGGCGGACGACTGTCGATTCACGGCAACGCCGGCGAGTTCGCCGCAAGTGCGCTGCCCGGCGACATGGAAGGCATGACAGGCGGCACGCTCGCGATTCACGGCAGCGCAGGCGCGCGCCTCGCGGATCGCATGCGGCGCGGCACCGTGCTGGTCGCGGGCGATGCGGGCGATTTCGCCGCGTCGCGGCTCGTCGCGGGCTCGGTCTGCATCGGCGGGAAAGTGGGCGCACACTTGGGCTACGGCATGCGGCGCGGCACGGTGTTGCTGGCAAATGCGCCATCCCGCATTCCGCCGACGTTCACCGAAGGCGGGCGCGGCTTCGACGTCTTCTGGCTGCTGTTCACGCGCATGCTCGCGCGCGAGATCGCACCCTTTTCGCAGTTCGCTGGCAAGATATTGCCGCGACGCTACGCGGGCGATCTCGCCGTCGATGGACGGGGGGAATTGCTGATCGCCAATTCGTAGCAAGGAGATGAACAATGGACCGTTGGCACTTCCGGGGAGACACGCCATGAGCACCGCGCGGACATCAGCAACGTCGCGCGACGGCCGTATCGATGTCGCAAGCGAGCGTTACGCAGGCCCGATGATCGCGTTGCACTGGATAATTGCGATCGCAATCATCGCGATGCTGTGCATCGGCTTCTATATGGTCGGCCTGCCGCGCGGGTTGCCGTTCAAGTCGGACCTCATCAACTTCCACAAGTCGCTCGGAATCACCGTTTTCCTGCTGGTGCTGCTCCGCATCCTGGCACGTCTGGCTTATCGCCGGCCGCCTTTGCCGCCGATGCGAACGTGGCAACGCGCCGCCGCGAGCATTACGCAGGCTCTTTTATACGTTGGCATGGTGGCGATGCCGCTCACCGGTTATCTCGGCTCGTCGTTCAACAAGTTCGGCACGAAGTTCTGGGGCATCGCGCTGCCGCAATGGGGCTGGGACGACAAATCCATGCGGCAGATCTTCTTCGGCATTCACGAGTATCTGGCGTGGATCATGGCCGCGCTCGTCATCGTGCATTTTCTCGGCGCGATGAAGCATCAGTTGATCGATCGCGACGGTCTCTTGCGGAGGATGCTGCCTTGAAGATTCGCGTGCTCGGTTCATCGGCGGGTGGCGGCTTTCCGCAATGGAACTGCAACTGCCGCAATTGCGATGGCGTGCGGCGCGGCTCCATTCTGGCGCGTGCGCGCACTCAGTCGTCCATTGCTGTTACCGATAACGGCGAGGACTGGCTGCTCGTCAACGCATCGCCGGACATTCTTGCGCAGATCGCCGCAAACCCGGAATTGCAGCCCGCGCGCCGCGTGCGCGACACCGGGATCGCTGCCGTCATCACGATGGATGCGCAGATCGATCATGTCACCGGTCTGCTGATGCTGCGCGAGCGCGGCACGCCCTTGCCGCTCTATACGACGGACGCCGTGTGGCAGGACCTCTCGACGGGCTTTCCCATCACGTCGATTCTTTCGCATTACTGTGGCGTCGAGCACAGGCGCATCGCGCTCGATGGCGCATCGTTGTCCGTGCCTGAGCTGCCGCGCGTGGGCATCGACGCATTGCCTCTGTCGAGCAAGGCGCCGCCGTATTCGCCGCATCGCGATGCGCCGGAAACAGGCGACAACATCGGCCTTATGTTCACGAATCGCGCTTCGGGCAAGCGCGCATTCTATGCGCCGGGGCTCGGCGCGCTGGAGCCGCATGTGCTCGATGCGATGCGCGAAGCAGACTTGCTGCTCGTCGATGGCACCGTCTGGACCGACGATGAAATGATTCGCCTCGGCCTCACGAAGAAGACCGGCAAGGATATGGGCCATCTCGCGCAAACCGGCGCGGGCGGCATGATCGACGTGCTCGATTCGATCGATCGCGCGGGCGTGCGCAAGGTGCTGATCCACATCAACAACACGAACCCGATCCTCATCGAGGATGGACCTGAAAGGCGCATGTTGTCGGAGCACGGCATCGAGGTCGCGCACGACGGCATGACTTTCGAGCTGTGACATTCGCACTGGAGACCGTTAGATGTTCGACCCGATGCTCAACCCGACCACAGGCCCGATCTTCACGAAAGTGACAGACGAAGGCCCCGCGTGGACGCGCGACGAATTCGAAGCGCAGTTGCGCGCGAAGGGCACGGCGTATCACATTCATCATCCGTTCAACGTGAAGATGAACAGCGGCGGCTGCTCGAAGGAACAGATACGCGGCTGGGTCGCGAACCGCTTCTACTATCAGATCAACATTCCGCTGAAGGATGCGGCGGTGATGTCGAATTGCCCCGATCGCGACACGCGCCGCCGCTGGGTGCTGCGCATTCTCGATCACGATGGCTACGACGATCAGCCCGGCGGCATCGAGGCATGGGCGCGTCTTGGCGATGCGGTCGGCCTCTCGCGCGACGATCTATGGTCGCTCAAGCTGGTGACGCCGGGCGTGCGCTTCGCCGTCGATGCCTACGTGAACTTCGCACGGCGTGCGCCGTGGCAGGAGTCGGTGTGTTCATCGCTTACGGAGATGTTCGCGCCGCAGATTCACAAGGACCGGCTCGCGACATGGCCCGAGCATTACAAGTGGATCGAGCCCGAAGGGCTTTCGTATTTCCGCTCGCGCGTGTCGCTTGCGCAGCGCGATGTCGAGCACGGTCTCGAAGTGACGCTCGCGCATTTCACGACGCGTCAGGAACAGCAACGCGCGCTCGATATCCTGCAGTTCAAGCTCGATATTCTCTGGACCATGCTCGATTCCATCGAAAAGGCTTTTCCGCAATGAGCGATACGAACCCGACTCAACGCAAGCAGGAAGCCGTCGAAGCGCCGGACGATTCGTTGCATCCGAAACTAAAACGCCTCTTCCGGCTGCAATGGGAACCTGCGCAGAACGCGCATGTGCTGCTTTATCCGGAAGGCATGGTGAAGCTCAATCAGAGCGCATCGGAGATTCTTCAGCGATGCGACGGCACGCGCGATATCCCCGCGCTCGTCGCCGATCTGGAGCAGGCGTTCAATGCGACCGGCCTCGGCGACGACGTGCGCGCGTTCATCGCCGGCGCGCGTGCGCGAGGCTGGCTGGAGTAGCGTCATGACCGACTTGTCCGAACCGATTGCGAAGCCCGAGCACGAAGACGCAACCGTCGCGCCGCCGCTCTGGCTGCTTGCCGAGCTCACGTATCGCTGTCCGCTGCATTGCGTGTTCTGCTACAACCCGGTGAATTACGCCGATCACACGCACGAGCTGGACACCGATCAATGGATCGACGTATTGCGTCAGGCACGCGCGCTGGGCGCCGCGCAACTCGGCTTCTCCGGCGGCGAGCCGCTGTTGCGCGACGATCTCGAAACGCTCGTCGGCGAAGCGCGGAAGCTCGGCTTCTATACGAACCTCATCACATCGGGCATCGGTCTGACGGAGAAGCGCATCAGTGCGTTGCAGGACGCCGGGCTCGATCACATACAGCTTTCGTTTCAGGACTCGTCGCAGGAATTGAACGACTTCCTTTCCAGCACGAAGACCTTCGACTACAAGAAGCGCGTCGCGAATCTCATCAAGGCGCATGGCTTTCCGATGGTGCTCAATTGCGTGCTTCACCGCTATAACCTGCCGCATATCGGACGCATCATCGACATGGCGCTCGCGATGGGCGCGGAGTATCTCGAACTCGCGAACACGCAGTATTACGGCTGGGCGCACAAGAATCGCGCGCAACTCATGCCGACCAAAGAGCAGCTCGACGAAGCCGAAGCGGTGGTCGAACGCTATCGCGGCGAGATCGGCGACCGGTGCAAGATCTTCTTCGTCGTGCCGGATTACTACGAGCGCAGACCGAAGCGCTGCATGAACGGCTGGGGCTCGGTGTTTCTCGGCATCGCGCCCGATGGCGCCGCGCTGCCGTGTCATACCGCGCGGTCATTGCCGGGCCTCACGTTTCCGAACGTCACCGATATGTCGATCAAGGACATCTGGTACGAGAGCGATGCGTTCAACCGGTTTCGCGGCTTCGGCTGGATGAAGGAGCCGTGCCGCAGTTGCGACGAGAAGGCCATCGACATGGGCGGCTGCCGCTGTCAGGCGTATCTGCTGACGCAGGACCCCGCGAATGCCGATCCGGTTTGCGACAAGTCCCCGCATCACGAGCGCGTGATCGAAGTCGTGCGCGCTGCATCGGCACGGCAGGAACCGCAAGAGCAACCCATCGTCTTTCGCAACGATGCGAACTCGAAGCGCATCGCGGCCGAGGCCTCCGGTAGTGGTTCAAAAGAAGGAGAAGACAAGCCATGACTGCCGATATCTCCGTGCTGCTGGTGGACGATCACGCCGTCGTGCGTGAAGGCTACAAGCGTCTGCTCGAACTGAGTCCCGATGTGAACGTCGCGGGCGAAGCGGCGGATGCAGCCGAGGCTTATCAGAAGTTTTGCGCGCTGCAGCCGGATGTCGTCGTGATGGATCTCGCGTTGCCGGGCGCAAGCGGCATCGAGGCGATGCGGCGCATGCTGGCGCGCGAGCCGCACGCGCATGTGCTCATTTTCAGCGTGCATGAAGAAGCGATCTTCGTGCGACGCGCGCTGGATGCGGGCGCGCGCGGTTATGTGACGAAGGCGAGCGCGCCCGATGTGCTCGTCGAAGCGGTGCGTTCGGTTGCGCGGCGCGTTTCGTATCTGAGTCCCGATGTGTCGCAAGCGCTTGCATTGCGCGCGAGCATTCAGGAAGGACGGCAGTTATCCGCGCGCGAATTCGAGGTGCTGAGATTGCTCGTGCAGGGTTATACGCTGCCGAGCATCGCTGAGAAGTTAGGCTTGAGCCAGAAGACGGTTGCGAATCATCAATCGGTGATCCGCCAAAAATTCGGCGCGGATAACGGCGTGCAGTTGGCACAGATCGCGAACCGCCTGGGGCTTCACTTCGCCGATTTCGCTTCGTCGGCGGTCGCGGGCAACGGCAGCCCCGCCTGAGCCGGCACGCGCGCGCAAAACAGAAAACCCGCGCCCGGCTCGCTCACAATCTGAAACTCGCCGCCGAGCGCTTCGACGCGCTCGCGCATGCCGATCAAACCGAGTCCCTTGCGCGGCTTCGCGAGATCGACGCCCGGGCCGTCATCGGCCATCGTCACGACAATTTCTTCCGGCGCGCGCGCCAGATAAATCTCCACGCGTGAAGTCCGTGCGAACTTCGATACGTTCGTCAGCCCTTCCTGCACGAGCCGATACAGCGTGATGTTGAGCGCATCGCTCAAATTGTCGAAATCGCCGTCGACAGCGAGCGTGAACGTCACATCGGGCAAGCGCTCGCGCCAGCCATCGACGCAATGTTCGAGCGCCGTCGGCAAGCCGAATTCATCGAGGCCGATGGGACGCAGCCTGCGAATCATCCCGCCGATCTCGCGATACACATGCGTCGCGCTTTGCATCAGCGCAAGCGACAGCCGATGAATCTCCGCCTCGCGCGTAGCCGACAAATCGCGGATACGCCCCGCATCGAGCGATATCGCGTTGAGGTACTGCCCGAGCTCGTCGTGCAACTCGCGCGCGAGATGACGCCGCTCGGTCTCCTGCGCGGCGAGCGCCTGATTCGCAAGGCGACGATTCTCCGCAAGCAGATGCTCGGCCTCTTCTTCGAGCGCGCGCCGTCTGCGCACTTCCGATTGCGCCTCGCGATAACGCCGCCACGCGAACCACGCGAAACCGATCGCGAGCACGACGAGCGTCGGCGGCAATTCATCGACTTGAAACCGTTCGGCGCTGCGCGTCAGCCGATACGCGTACTCGCTGAAATCGAAACGCGCAAAGAGCGCGGCCGCGATCAGCGTCGCCGCGAGCACGCAAGCAAGGTCGCGCCACACCGGCGAGCGCGGCGCGCGGCGGTCGGCGTCTTTCGCGAAAGAGGGCAAGGATTCGGTCGGCATCGTGGAATGCATTCTACGCACGGCGTCATCGCGCCGTGCGGTGGGTGGAACGCAATTGGGAACGCTTCCCTGCGCGATCGGGAAAAGCTCCCGGTCCACGCGCGCTGTCTTATGCGACGCTTTCATCGAAAGAAACACGCTCGGCGCGTGAATCGAAATATAAAGAGGAGACGATGATGAAGAGCATGCCGCGCCTGCGCGCGCCCGCGCATCCGTTCAAACCCCGAGCGGGGCTGCGGCTCGTCTTCGGCGGCGCGTTCGCGAGCATCACTGTGGCCGCATGGGCGCAGACGCCGCCAGCCGATACGACGCCGACAACCGAACTGCCTTCGATCGTCGTCGTCGGGACCACGCCGCTCGTCGGCGTCGGCACGCCGCTGGAGAAAGTGCCCGCGAACGTGCAAACGATCAAGGGCAGCGAGATCCAGGCGCAGCATTCGCCGACCGTCACGAACTATCTGGAGAAGAACGTCGCGAGCGTCGATACCAACGACGCGCAAGGCAATCCGTGGCAGACCGACATCAACTATCGCGGCTTCACTGCGTCGCCGCTGCTCGGCACGCCGCAGGGCTTGTCGGTGTTCATGGACGGCGTACGCATCAACGAGCCGTTCGGCGATGTCGTCAACTGGGATCTGATTCCGCAGGCCGCGATCCAGACGATGCAGATCATCCCCGGGTCGAATCCGACGTTCGGCCTGAACACGCTCGGCGGCGCGGTCGCGGTAACGACGAAGAACGGGCGCAGCAATCCGGGCGGCAACGTCGATGTCGGCTTCGGTTCGTTCGGACGCAAGTATGCGCAGATCGAGCAAGGCGGCGCGATCGGCGATCATCTCGACTATTACTTCACCGCGAACGTCACGAACGACAACGGCTGGGCCGATCACAACGCGAGCAAGCTGCGCCAGGCGTTCGGCAAGATCCGCTATACCGACGCCGACACGACGGTCTCCGTTTCGATGGGCGGCGCGGACAACACGCTGAACGGCTCGCAGACGATTCCGCGCTCGTTCATGGACAACTTCCGTCAGGCGTACACGTTTCCCGACACGAACGAGAATCAGGTCGGCTATCTGACGATCAACGCCGAGCACTACATCACGCCGAACGTGCAGTTGAGCGGCAACGCGTACTATCGCCACTATCGCAACAAGAACGTGAGTTCGAACGTCAACGACGATTTCGATCCGGACGGCGACGATGCCGACGAACTCACGCAAGCCTTCAACGACCAGTCGGTGATCGTGACGGACAGCTACGGCGCGAGCCTGCAACTCACCTTGCTCAACAGGCTCTTCGATCACGACAATCAATTGATCGTCGGCGCGGCGGGCGACTTCGCCAATTCGCATTTCACGCAGGCCGAGCAGCCGGCCGCATTCGAAGACAACCGCGCGACGATCGCCACGGGTCCGTTCGCACCGACGACCGACGCGAAGACGCACAACTCGAATCTCGGCATCTACTTCGAGAATACGTTCTCGTTCAACGAACAATGGTCGATGACGCTCGCCGGACGCTACAACTGGGCGAAGGCGACCATCGGCGACGAGAGCGGCGTGCAGCCGCTGCTCGACGGGAATCACACGTTCTCGCGCTTCAACCCGGCCGTGGGCTTCAACTGGAATCCGACGCCGAACTTCACCGCCTACGCGACGTACAACGAAGGCATGCGCTCGCCGACCGCAATCGAACTCGCGTGCGCGGACCCCGCCGCGCCGTGCTCGTTGCCCAATGACTTCATCGCGGACCCGGATCTTAAGCCGGTGATTTCGAAGACGTTCGAAGTCGGCGCGCGCGGGCGTCTCGGCAGTCATACGCAGTGGAGCGCCGCGGCCTACAGCACGACGCTCGACGACGAGATCCAGTTCGTCAGCGCGCAAGGCGCGGGCAGCACGCTCGGCTATTTTCAGAACGTCGGCAAGACGCGACGGCAAGGTTTCGAACTCGCGGGCCGCACGCAATGGGGACCGGTGGGCATCGCGGCGAGTTATAGCTATGTGAACGCGACGTATCGATCGACGTGGACGGAAAGCAGCGCGAGCAATTCGAGCGCGGACGCCGATGGCAACATCACCGTGCATTCGGGCGACCGCATTCCGGGCATTCCGGCGAATACGGTGAAGATGCGCATCGACTACAACCCGTTTGCGCACTGGAACATCGGCACGAATCTCACGTATCGCAGCAATATCTTCGCGCGTGGCGACGAAAACAATCAGGACGTCAACGGCAGCGTCGCGGGCTATTTCCTGATCGATCTCGACACGACCTACAACGTGACCAAACAGTTGCAGGTCTATGCGACCGTGAAGAACCTGCTCAACAAGCGCTATGCGAACTTCGCGATTCTCGGCGAGAACTTCTTCGACGGGCCCAATCACACGTTCAACAACGGCGCGACGGTGAACGAGCAGTTTCTCGGCGTCGGTGCGCCGCGTGGCGTGTGGGTGGGGATGCGGTATGCGTGGAAGTGATATGACGTGATAGCGCGGCTCAATCCCGATACGACTTCCACGGAATGCCGCGCGCGTTGATGCCTTCCCAAAGCGAAGCCTGACAGCGAAGCCTGTCTTCCTCGCTGCGCGGATGCGTCCTGTCCCTCGCGCGCATTCGTCGTGATCGACGTTGCAATATGCGCAATGCCACGGCGCACGAATGGAAGTGGCCGCGCAATGCGGCCATTTCACACTCGGCAACGCCTCCTTGCCGCTCAACGCCCGACGATCGACCCCGCGCTCGGCGGATAAGTGACGATGCCCCACGCCAGCGGCAGATCGCCGATCTGCTTGACTTCCTTGTAGTCCGATCCGTCGAGCACGTACACCGCGTTCGAACGTCCGCAGGCCAGCAGCAGCTTCGAGCCGTCGGGCGTGAAGCTGAAGTGCCAGCAACGCTGACCGACAGGCACATCCTTCCTATGCTCGTAGGTCGAGCCGTCGAACACTTGCAAGGTCTTGTCACGCGATGCCGCGATCAGCAAGCGCTTGCCGGAAGGATCGAACGAAACGCCATACGGGCCCGTCTTCGTATCGACGGTCTTCACGGTCTTCAGGCTTTTGCCATCGAGCACGACGAACTTGTTCGCGTTCTCCAGCGTGACGACATACTGCTTGCCATCCGGCGACACCTTGATGCCGCGCGGACGCGAACCCTTGTCGAGGTTCACCGTGCGGACCGGCTTGCCCGTCCCGACGCGATACACCGACACCGTATCGTCGCCCTCGTTCGTCACGAGGATCAGCTTGCCGTCCGGCGAGAACTCGACGCCTTCGGTCTCGTGCCCGCTCTTGACCGTATGCGTGATCTTCATGGTCTTCAGATCGACGATGGCGATCTCGGCGGGCGGCGAATTCGCGTCGTCGTCGTCCTTCTCCGGCTGGCCCGGTTTC
Source organism: Caballeronia sp. ATUFL_F1_KS4A (assembly GCF_023630905.1). NCBI lineage: Bacteria > Pseudomonadati > Pseudomonadota > Betaproteobacteria > Burkholderiales > Burkholderiaceae > Caballeronia > Caballeronia sp. ATUFL_F1_KS4A. Next base: position 18,134 of record NZ_JALQEB010000033.1, read on the forward strand.
GGCGGGCCGCCGCTTTCACCCGGCTCGTACGTCACATACGCATAGCCGCCGAACACGCGCACGAACTCGGGATTCTTGCCGATCTTCGCGCGCCGCGTGACCTTGCCCGTCGACGTATCGATCTCCGAGAGATCGCTCGTCGCCTTGTTCGCCACGTAAAGACGCGTGCCTTCCTTGTTGAGCGACAGCCCGCGCGGGCCGTCCTTGCCGACATCCCAGGTCGTCGCGAGCGCGAGCGTGTCGAGATCGATCACGCCGACGCCGGCGTTTTCGGTCGTCACGTAGGCGGTCGGCGCGGCGGCATGGGCGACGTTCGCCGCCAATGCAAACGCAAGCGATGTCGCGATCGCCGACGCGCAGGCAATGCGCGCCGCCTTGAATCTGACTTGCATGGTCGTCTCCAGCGGTTTCGATACCGATTGTTCGAGTTCGTGAGCGCACGCGCGCGACACGGCACGGCGCGCGTGCCGGCAGCCTCAACTTAGCCCAATCGGCGCGGCCGAGGCAACGGCATCGGCCGGGAGAAATTCCCGAATTCCGCTGGACTTTTCGCGTGGCGCCAATCTAGCGCGTCGCGGATGGATCGCTTGCAAGGAGATCGACGAGCGCCTTCGCGCCGCGCTTCCACGACAGGTCGGTGTTGCCGCGTATGTCGACGGAGCGTTGAAAGAGCATCGCGCCGCTGTTCGCGTCTTCGACGCGCAGGTTCATGTTGAGGATGAGATTGCTGATCTTCTGCACCCAGCACACGCCGACGCGCGATGTACCGAGTTCCTTCGCCACACGCAGTTCGCAGCCGTTGCACGCGTTCATGTCCTGCGTGCTTTTCAGCGTCGCGATGAGATCGCTGGCCTTCGCATTGTCGGCGACGCGAAAGAGCGCGCGCTCGCGCAAGTCGTCGCGAAACGCGCCGCTCACCATCGCGAGGCGCGCGCTCTGAATGCGGTCGATTTCGGCGTCGTTGTAGGCGGCGTTATCGTCGATGAGGGTGCAGTCGAGCATCGCGATCGATTGCGGCGCGCTCTGGGCAAGCGCGCTCGTCATGACGATGGCGAGCGCAAGCGCGAGCATCGCGCGGACAGTGTGTGTCATGTTGAAGGCCCCGGCGTTGTGCTTCCCGGCAAAAGCAGATCGCATGCCTGTCATCACGACGCCGCGCGCAACGCTTCATCGGCGATGGCGAGCCGCGACGCCATCATCTTCACGACGAAGCGATGCCACTCCTGCGCGGTCAATGGATCGTCCCGCTCGATCTCGCGCAGCGCCGCGAGCGTGAGACGGCGCAGGCGCGCCGGTTCGTCGGCGACGACATCCGCGCTGCGTGGCGCATGCGTGTACACGGCCATCTCGCCGATGATCGTGCCCGGACCGAACGAGCGCAGCCGCACCGAACGGCCATCGGCGAGCGGCAGCGACACGGTCACGCGCCCTTCTTCGACGATGTAAAGCGCATCGCCCGCATCGCCTCGACGAAAGAGCGCCTCGCCCGCGCCGATATCGCATACGTCTAGGAACGCGGCCAGTCCCTGCAGTGCGCGCTCGCTGAAATGCGGCGCGAGCATCGCGCGGAAATCCCCGGCCGGCGCGCGCGGTTCGAGCGTGCGCGTCGTCGTGGCGAGCTGCTGCGCTTCGATCCATTCGAGGCCGGCGTCGAGCGTGTCGAACTCGTGGATGCCGAGCGAAAGCGCGCCCGTGCGCCCTAGCAGCGCGCGCGAGTTGCGCGGCAGAGCGGTCAGCACGAGATCCGCGCCGATCGCCGCGCACGCCTGACGCAGCTTCACGAATGCGAGCGACACGGACGCGTCCATGCCGTTGGTCCACGCGAAATCGAGCACGACATAGCGCACCGGACGCGGACCATGCGAGCGAATGCGCTCGCGGATGCGCTGCAACATCGAATTCGCCGAGCCGAAGAAAAGGAACCCTTGCAGGCAGACGCCGCAGATCTGATCGCCGCGATCGATCAGCAAGCGCGTTTCCTCGATGCTGCGCTCGACATTCGATGTGCGCGTGCGGCCGTCGAACTCCATGCGAACGCATCCCGCTCGACCATAGAGCAGCGCGAAGGTCACGCACGCCGCGACCACGCCCGCGACGACGCCCGCGATCACGCCATAGAACGCGATCACCGCGAGGATCAGCGGCACGAGCAGATACTCGTGCCACGTCAGCTTGCGATATGCGCCGACGAGCCAGTCCATCATCAGACGCAAGCCCATGTAGATCTGCATGCCGACGAGCACGGGCACCGGAAAGAGCGACACGAGATCGGGCGATGCGATCAGCAGGAAGAGGCACGCGAGCGCGGCGAACACGCCCGCCGCGCGGCTCGTCGCGCCGGCGCGCGCGTTGAGCATCGAGCGGTTATACGACTGATAGCCGACCATGCCGCCGAAAAGACCGCTCGCGATATTCGCGAGACCGGCCGCGCGCATCTCGCGATTGAGGTCGATGTCCTGGCCGGTGGCCGCGCCTATCGCCGTCGAATTCATGATGATCGTGATCGCCGACACCGACGTGACGATGAGCGTCTCGGGCAAGTGCGCGACGATCGCGTGCCAGTCGATCTCGCCGCGCGCGAGCGACGACGGCAGATGCAACTCGGGAATGTGCAGCGCATGCGCCGGCACATGCTGAAGCAGGAGGCCCATGTCGCGCGCATCGTCGGGCGAGATGCCGGCGACGCGCAACAGCACGTAGAAGAGCGCGATGCCGATAGCGAGCGTGATCGGCAATGCGGCCGCGTGACGCCAGGTGCGCGCGAGAATCGTCGCGAGTGCGCCGACGAAAAGCGCGGGCGCCCATGCAAGCCAGTGCAGTTGCGCGAGCTTAGGCAACGTGTGCCAGTCGAGCGTGACGCCGGTCAGCACGCGAAACGCGCCCGCGATCAGAAGATAGCCGGTGCCCGCGAGAAACCCGCCCATCACCGGATAGGGAAGGAATTGCAGCGAACGACTGCGTTTCGATGAACCGATCGCGAAGAGAATGAGGCCCGTCACGAGCGAGCACAGCGCGATGGCGACGAGCACCGTCAGCAGGATGACCGTGGGCGTGCCGCCGTTCGCGCGCACGCTGCTCGCGACGCCCGCCGCGACGCCGACGAGAAACGCCGTCGCGTTGCTGTCCGGCCCGCCTATGTTCATACGCATCGAGCTCGTCACCGCGATGACGAACGCGGTCACGATGCAGCTCACGAGCGCGGTGGGCACGCCGAGTTCGGCATAGCGCGCGAGATCGGCGCTGAAGATGAGCGTGCCGAGGCTCATCGCGTAGCACAGCATCATCAGCGTGGACACGGTGCCCGCGGTGATGTCGCCGACGAGCGCGGTCATGCGCGGCATCGCGCGGGCAAGGACAGTACGATGTGTCGTGGCTGGCTTCACCGCGCCTCCCGGATCGGGACAACGGCAGACGTATCCGCTTCAAGCAAGTGCGCCGGAAAGTATCCGCCGCGCGCGAAGACGCTGTCAATTTCCCGCGCCACACATACGCATTTCTTCTGACGCGAATGCGCTTCGCGGTGGCTTCATCGCGCCAACAGGAGTAACGTTGAATCGCGAGCGAACGCTACACCAAGGAGGCGGTCATGCCTGACGATCCCGCTCAATGGCACGTTTTCGACTACGAAGGTTTCGAGATCCACGTGCAGCCGCAACTGAAGCCCACGCCCGAACATGCGCCGCCGAGCACGATGGAGCGCTACGTGTATGTCGGATATGTGTGCAGGCCCGGCGCGAACGCGAACACGCCGGGCGAAGCGGTGCACTTCCATGCCGACGGCGACGACGCCTACACGCGCGCGCAGGACGCCGTGGACGATGCGCGGCATATCGGCAAGAGCATCGTCGATGGCACGCATCCGGATCTTTCGGTGCTGCCGCTCGTGTCGCATCAGCATCATCCGGGATGACGAACGACAGCATGGAAGAATCAAGCGACGAGGCACGCGTCGAAAGCCTGAGCGCGATCACGCTCGCGACGAACGACATGCCGCGCGCCGTGCGCTTCTATGAAGCGCTCGGTTTTCGCATCGTCCACGGCGGCGCAAACGAGGCCTTTACTTCGTTCGCGCTCGGCAGTTCGTTTCTCAATCTGACCAGCGAGACGCACGACCCGATTCGTTTCTGAGGCCGCGTCATCATCCATGTGTCCGATGTGGACGCGTTATATCGGAAAGCAGTGGCACACGGCCTCGAGCCGCAATTCGCGCCACGCGATGCGCCCTGGAACGAGCGCTATTTCCATCTCACCGATCCGGACGGCCACGAACTCAGATTCGCGCGCCCGCTCTGATTCGCACGACTCAGGCACGACGTTCGCTTTGAAACCAGTGACGGGTAACGTACGAATCGGCCATTTCATATGACCGATCGCGCACATACCCTCGCATCGCGTTGCATGACGATGAGTTCAACAGCGCTACGCATCTTTCATCAACGAGCACGGCGAAAGACGCGTTCAAGCTCGCTGTTGCTATTTCGCCAAAACGGGCACGGCTCAGGATTTGAAGCGTAGAGTTCAAGTGCTTTGTCAAGAATGTGATGCGTCGCGGCAGGGGTTTCACTGATAGGGCTTCAATCATCGGCGTGTTCGGCCGTTATCCCTAACATGAAAGCCGCGTGCTGGAGACTGAAATGAAATGCGCGAACGAGCAGTCCCTTCGTTATCAGGTAGAAAAATGGCTCGCGCCGGGCAGCATGCCGGTGCATGTGAGGCAGTTCAGCCGCACGCGTGCCGACAGGCGGCGCTATGTATGCGTCGAGGCGTTGCACGGCGCGGTGTCGCGAGCGCTGTTCTTCTTCCGCCACGATGACGGGCACTGGTGCGTGTATCCGCCCGCACCGAAGCAAAGCAACATGCGCGGCGAAAGACTCGCGGCCTGAGGCGGTTCAGAAACGCAGGTTGTTGAGGAACTGGAACCACATCGCGCCGAGCGGATTCGACGCGTCGGTAGCCGCCGGTTCCTTCTCTTCTTTCTTCGCCGCGACCGGTTCTTCTTCGCGCTCTTTCTCTTTCGATTCTTCCCTGGCCTGACGCGATTCGTGCAGCGCGATCGCGCTGTCCGCGATCTGACGCGCGGTCGACTCGTCGCATTGCGCGCCGAGCAGCACGCCGAACACGACGTCACGATTATGGCCTTTCGATGCAAAGCGCATCGCGAGCGATACGCGCTGCGCATAGAGCGCCTCGCGGGCTTCACGCTCCTTCGTTTCGCGCGCTTCGCGTTCGGCTTCTTCCTGCCGCACGCGCTCTTCCCAGCGGCGCATCTCTTCCGTGTAGATGCGGTCGTAGACCTCGCGTTGCGCGGGGTCGGAGAGAATCGCGTAGGCTTCCTTGATCTCGAGGAACTTCGCGCGGGCGACGTCTTCGTTGCCCACGTTGCGATCCGGGTGGCAACGCATCGCGGCCTTGCGATACGCGCGTTTGATTTCTTCTTCGGTGGCGTGCTCGTCCACGCCGAGCGTTTCGTACAACGTTGCCATTTTGCGTTCGGTGGATGCGGGTCGTCGAGCATCCTAACACGCGAAAAACAGGGTCTTTTCGCGCGATGCGGCATTGCAACACGAACGGCTAGCGACCCGTGATCGCGCGTGCGGCCACGGCGCCTAACGAATCGAAGATGGCGCGCGCGGGCTTCAGATAGCGCGCGATATGCAGCCGTATGTTCACCACGCCCGCCACGAAAATAAGAAGCGTGATGAGCAGATAGTCGCGCCGCTCCGGTACGAGGTGATAACGCGTATGCAGCAGCACGAACACGATCCACACGAACGCCGGCGCATGCAGCGTCCAATGACGCTGCGCGAAATGCCACGCGATGCGGCGCACATCGCGTCGTGAAGCGCGATCGAGGCCTGCGAGTTCGGGGCGTCGGCGGAAAGAGAAAGGCATGAGGTTCAACGCACGCTTTGCGTGCGCCATCATCGCGTCATAAAGCCTTGCGAGAATCGCGCGTCATTTCGCTCCAAGCATACCCGCCCGACCCTTTCCTTACGATGGCGCTTTCACTCGACGACATCCGTCATCTCTTCGATGAACACGGTTCAATCGCCTATAGCGGCGAGCCGGTCACGCAATTGCAGCACGCGTTGCAAAGCGCGACGCTCGCCGAGCAGGCGGGCGCGAGCCGCGAGCTGATCGTCGCGGCCTTGCTGCACGATCTCGGGCACCTGCTGAATCTGCAAGGCGAGACACCGAGCGAACGCGGCATCGACGATCTGCATCAGTACTTCGCGCTGCCGTTTCTGCGTCCGCTGTTTTCCGACGCCGTGCTCGAACCGATTCGCCTGCACGTCGATGCAAAACGCTGCCTTTGTGCGATCGATGCGTCGTATCACGCGCGGCTGTCGGCGGATTCGGTGCGCAGCCTCCAATTGCAAGGCGGCATATTCGACGATGAAACCGCGCAGGCCTTTCTCGCGAAGCCCTACGCGCGCGATGCCATCGCGCTGCGCCGATGGGACGATGAAGCGAAGGACGCGCGGCGCGTCACGCCCGCGCTGCCGCATTTCATGGAAATCGTGGCGAGCGTCGCGCTGAGTTAGGCGTCGCTGCATCGAAGCACGCACGTTCGCGTATCGCGCTAGACTGTGCGCCATGCGTCCATTCCCATTCGAAAGCGCCTTGCAACAAGCCTTCAGCGCGCATACGAGCGCCGCATCGTGAAAGGCGGCAACTTCCGCATCACCGCCGCCGTCGTCGCTTCGGCGCTCTTCATGCAAAACATGGACGGCACGATCGTCGCGACCGCCATCCCGGCGATGGCCCGCGATCTGAACGTCGACGCCGTTCATCTGTCCAGCGCGATCACCGCCTATCTCGTTGCGCTGACCGTCTTCATTCCCGCGAGCGGCTGGGTCGCCGACCGTTTCGGCGCGCGCCGCGTGTTCATGTGGGCGATCGCGACGTTCACGCTCGCGTCCGTTGCGTGCGCCGCGGCGATGAACCTGCCGCAACTGCTCGCCGCGCGCGTTGTGCAAGGCCTCGGCGGCGCGATGATGGTGCCTGTCGGCCGTCTGATCCTGTTTCGCGGCGTCAAACGCGAGGAACTGCTGCAAGCGACGACATGGCTCACGATGCCCGCGCTCGTCGGTCCGTTGCTCGGCCCGCCGCTCGGCGGCTTTCTCACCGACGCGCTCTCGTGGCGCAGCATCTTCTGGGTCAACGTGCCGGTCGGCGTCGCCGGTCTCTTTCTCACCTGGAAGTTGTTGCCGCCTTCGCCGCCCGAAGAACGCACGCCGCCCGATCTGCGCGGCATGCTGATGTCGGGCGCGTCGCTGAGTCTGTTCATGATCGGCATCGAGAGCGCGGGGCGCGGCGTGCTGCCGGCCGGCGTGCCGTGGATTTGCGTCGCCGTCGGCCTGCTGCTCTTTCGCGCGACCGTGCTGCATTGCCGGCGCGCGCCGAATCCGGCCATCGACTTTTCGTTGCTTTCGATCCCCACGTTCCACGCCGCGACGGTCGCGGGCAGCCTGTTTCGCGCCGGCGCGGGCGCGCTGCCCTTTCTCGTGCCGCTGACGCTACAGACGGGCTTCGGCTACAGCGCGACGGCGAGCGGCCTCGTCACGTTCGCGAGCGCGCTCGGCTCGTTCTGCATGCGCCCGATGACGGCGCTCGCGCTGCGGCGCTTCTCCGTGCGGACGGTTTTATGCGCGGGCAGCGTCGTGTTCGCGGCCGTGCTGCTCGTCTGCTCGACGATGTCGCAGGCCTGGCCCGCCGCCGCGATCTTCCTGCTCCTGCTGCTCGGCGGACTCGGCCGGTCGCTGAGTTTCGCGACGATGGGCGCGCTCGCCTTCGCCGATGTGCCCAAGCCGCGCCTCGCCGCCGCGACCTCGTTCCAGGGCACCGCGCAACAGTTGATGAAGGCGGTCGGCGTGACGGTCGCCGCCGGCACGATTCAGGCGACGATGCTCGTTTCCGGCAGCGCGCATACCGAGCGCTGGCAACTGGCGTGCGGTTTCATCGTGACGGCGCTGGTCGTCCTGGCCTCGCTCCCGATGTTCGCGCGTCTCTCGGACGATGCGGGCGAAGGCATATCGGCGCCGGCTTCCAAGCGTGCCGAACGCACGTAATTCCTTCCGATCCGCGAAACAAAACATCAGATTTAAGACAAGTACATGATCCACAAGGCTTTTTTATGTGGCTATAATGCGATTCCGCTTTGATCTGTCCATCCGATGCGTCGTGTACTTGTCATCTTTGCCGCCCTTGCCCTCTCGCTGAACGGCGCGCCTGCCGCCCACGCACAGGACAATCCGCTCGCCGCCAGCAATCCGGTCGCGCAGTCCGCCGTCGCGCAAGACCCGAAGGCCGAGCAGGCAAGTCACAAGATTTCGGAAATGCTCACGCGCAAATTCGGCGTGGCGCGCCAAAAGGCGGAAACCATCGCTACGGCGGTCATGTCGTCCGCGTCGAAATATTCGCTGCCTCCGGCGCTTTTGCTCGCCATCATCTCGATCGAATCGCGCTTCAAGGAAACCGCCCGAGGGCCGAACAATGCAACGGGCCTCATGCAAGTGGTGCCGTCGGCGCACAAGAAACTGGTGCGCAACGTCGATCTGACGGATCCGGAAGACAACATCGAGACGGGCTCTGCCATCCTGCACGGCTATGTGAAGTCCGCTCAGGGCGATGTCGATGCCGCGCTGAAAAGCTACGGCGGTTCGCGCGCCTACGCCGAGAAGGTCAGCGTGCGCGCAAAGGCGTTCGAACCGGCCGCATCCGTCGATGCGGCGTCGGCGAGCGCTCAATAAGCTTCAATCTCGCGCGCCGCCGCCGGGCGGATGCCGCAACACGTCCCGATGACGTCGCGGCGATCGCACCCGACTGCGCGCCGGCCTCGCTTCAATAGGCCTTTTTGGTGCCACTGCCGTCGGACTTCGTGCCGCCCGAATTCATGTTGCCGTTGTTCGGCGCACTGCGTTGCACCGTGCCCTGATCCTGGCTCATGCCGTTGGTCGCGTCGTTGCCCATGCCGCTCTTCGCGCCGGTGCCGGTCGTGCCATCCGCCGAGCCGCCCATTCCCGTTCCGCCCATACCGACGCCGCCGCCCTTGCCACCCGCAGCTGAACCTGCGCCGGCCGAACCGTTGCCGCCTGCGCCCATCGAACCGCCGCCGCCCGCTTGCGCATAGACGCCGCCCGACAAGCCGAGTACCAGCGCGGAAATCACCAACTTCTTCGTAGTCGCGTTCATTGCAAGTCTCCCGAGTTTGCGTATCGGTCGTCGCGTATGTCGTGCAACGACCGTGTCCGCATTAGCGCAAGGGACGTGCCGCGAGTCTCATCGCGTCAGACGATCAGAGGATCAGTAGCCGCACGGCACGTACGCATTGCGATAGTTGTCGTAGCAGCAGCCAGGCGGCTGCGTCGGCTGCGCATAAACAGGCTGTGCGTATGCGGGCTCCGCATATGCGGGTTGCTGATAGACGGGTTGCGCGTAAGCCGGTTGAGCATTGGCGACCGATGTGACCAGCGCACCGAGCACCGCTCCGCCGATCAGCGCGCCGACGATCGCACCGCCATCGCCGCCGTGGCCGCGGCCACCGCCGTGTCCGTGCGCCGAGGCTTGGCCCGCCATCGTCAGACTACCGATCATCAACAAGACAAGTGCTGTGCGTTTCATGAGCTTCTCCATTTCCCGTTTAGCCGGGTTCGTGGAAGTCATCTTAAGCAGACAGCTAAGAAATAACTGCATTACTTGGTAACCGCGCATTTCAATGATTACAAATAGGCTGATTCGTTCGGATTCCAAATCGTTAAAACCACAGTTACAAATGGAAGCGAATTCGCTACGACGTAACAGCTTTTTCCGCCGGTTCGGTAACGCAAATGCTCGCGCCCAAGCAATCCCGCCGCTTTTACCGCATGCCGTTTCATTTGCTCGCCACTGGTTACTGTTTGTCACCAGAAGAACGTCAACTGGATCGAAGCACGCGGCGTTTTCATCGTCAGCGCGGCGCACTGCGCGCCACGCGTCCTCGAATAAAAGATCAAGGGAGTTTCAAACCATGAAGAAGATCGTCGCTGCTCTCGCATCCGCCATGCTGGTCTCCACCGTATTCGCGCAAACCGCCGCCACCGACGCCGGCAAAGCGCAACTGAAGGCGAACAACGAAAAGGCCGAGGCGCAGGCGAGCGCCGACAAGAAGAAGGCCGAAGCACAGCGCGACGCCGCCAAGGCGCAGGCATCGGCGAACGAGGACAAGGCATCGGCGCAAGCCGACGCCAACAAGGAAGCCGCGAAGGTAGCGCAGGCGACCACGCCGGAACAGGCTTCCGACGCTCGCGGTGATGCCGCCAAGGCACAGGCGAAAGCCGACAAGAAAAAGCACGCTGCACAAAGCAAGGCCGACAAGAAAAAGCAGGACGCAGCGAAGGATGCCAACGTGGCACAAGCGAAGGCCGACAAGGAAAAAGTCGAAGCACAAAACGACGCGAACAAGTCGGCCGCCGATGCGAAGGTCGACGCGGCGAAGAAGTAAGGGAGGCGAGCGTCCCTCGCATTGCGCATCGGGCATTGCATATCAACAAACCGGTGCGTTCGATTCAGGCGAGCCTTCGGGCTCGCCTTTTTACTTGCCTATGTTCTCGGATCAGCGCGGCACGCGTTTCGATGGCGTCGTGTTCGGGCTCGACCTCATGCGCGATCCGCACGACGCCCCCATCGAAACGCACGGGGCGCGCTGATCAATCCACGCGCTCGATTTCATCCGCGACGGTTTCATGCTCGACGCTCGCATGATGCTCGCTCATCGGCATCGGCGATGCCTTTTTGCGCGAGCGCATCAGAAGACGCGCGCTATGCACGCCCGTCAGCACGACAGCGATCCAGATCGGCACATAAGTCCCGAGCTGGTGCGCTGAAAACGGCTCGCCGAGCAGCAGCACCGCCACGCCGACGAGCAGCACCGGTTCCACATAGCCAAGAATGCCGAATAGCGCGAGCGGCAGATGACGGCTCGCGCGCAGATACGACGCGAGCGCGATCGTGCTCAATGCGCCGAGTCCGGGAAGCAGCACGAGCCACAGATGCGGCGCGCCCGCGACCTCCGTGAACGCGCCGCGCGCGAACAGCATGAGCGCGGCGACGGGCGACATCAGCATGATCTCCACCGCGAACGACACGAGCGGGTCCGCGTTGAGCCGTCGACGCAACATGAAGTACGGCGGATAACCGAGCATCACGACGAGCGTCGGCCATGCGAACGCATGCGTGGCGATGAGCTCATGCGCAACGCCGACGGCCGCCGCCGCGACGCCTGCCCACTGGAATCCATCGAGCCGCTCGCCGTAGTGAAAGCGTCCGAGCAGCACCATCGCGAGGGGAAGCAGGAAATAGCCGAGCGATACTTCGAGCGCGCGCCCGTGCAGCGGCGCCCAGAGAAAGATCCACAACTGCAGGCCGAGCAGCGCGGCCGTGATCGCGAACATCAGCAGCAGTCGCGGCGTTTTGGCGAGCCTCGCGACGAGCGCGCATAATTGCGGCCAGCGCTTTCTCACCGCGACCAGCGCGAGCGCGCCCGGCAATGTCCACACGATACGCCACGCAAAGATGTCGAGGCCGTCGAGCGGCGCGAGCCATTTCGTGTAGCCCGACATGAGCGCGAAGAGCGCGGAAGCCGCGACGGACAGCGCGATGCCGCGCGCGAGGTCATGCTGATTCATCGGGAAGTCGCTGCGCGTTGAAGGTGAATGCAAGCCGGACACAACGTGAACTGCGCATTCTAAACGCCGCGAGCGCTTTGTTTTCGGAACGCGCTTCAAAGAAAACTGCCGCGCGCGCCCGCTTTTTGCTTCCTTCATGCTTCGCATTCGGCATGAACTCTGCCGCGTGAACATTGTCTCTTGCGGTTGTCTTTTGCCGGTCATGTTGATCGGCGACCCTTGTCGGTCCGGCGCGTTCAGCCGGCCTGTCCCTCAGTCCGAGCGGCACACCGCGCGATCATCCGCCGCTCACGTCGAAGCATCCGCTGCAACAACGCGCCGTGCCATCGTTTCCCGGTGGCACGCGAAGAAAACGCCGCATCGATGGAGACGTCATGACTCAAGCTGCCCTTTCCCCCCGCTTCAACAATGCCTTCGCAGAGGCTGTGCACACAGGACTCAGCAAGCGTCCGCAGAAAGAACTGCCGTCGATGTATCTGTATGACGAAGTGGGTTCGGCCCTCTTCGAAGTGATCACCGCGCTGCCCGAGTACGGCGTGACGCGCGCCGAAGAGCGCGTGCTGAAGGACCACGCGACGGACATCGTCGCGGCGATGCCCGGCGACATTCAGGTCGCGGAACTCGGCAGCGGCAGCGGCCGCAAGACGCGCCGCATCCTGGAAGCGCTGTGTAAGAAGCAGCCGACCGCCTATCATCCGATTGAAATTTCGCGCACCGCATTGCAGTTGTGCCGGCGCGAACTGAGCGATATCGAGCGCGTGTCGATTGTCGGACATGAACGCGACTACCTCGCCGGACTCTCCGAAGTCAGCGCCAAGCGCAAGGACGGCGAAAGACTGCTCGTGCTGTTTCTCGGCAGCACCATCGGCAATTTCGCGCGGCTTGCGGCGACGAAGTTCCTGTGCTCGATTCGCGGCATGCTGCAACCTGGCGACGCGCTTCTGCTCGGCACCGATCTCATCAAGCCGCTGCCGGTGTTGATCGCCGCGTACGACGATCCGATCGGCGTGACGGCCGCGTTCAACCTGAACATGCTCGCGCGCATCAATCGCGAACTGGGCGGCGACTTTCCGATCGACGCCTTCGAGCACGTCGCGCGCTTCAATCCGGATGCGCGCAGCGTCGAGATGCATTTGCGTGCGAAGCGCGCGCTTTCCGTTCGCGTGCGCGGCGCGGATCTGCGCGTGGACTTCCGCGAAGGCGAAACGATCTGGACGGAAAGCAGCCACAAATATGCGGCCGATGAAGTCGCGCCCATCGCCGCCGATGCGGGCTTCGAATGCACGCATCAGTGGCGCGACGAGGAATGGCAGTTCGCGGAGAGCCTGCTGGTCGCGCGTTAGTGCTGCTCGAAGCGCTCGTAGCGTTTCTCGATGTGGCGCTCCTCGCTGTGAAACTCGGTGACGCGGGCATGCGGCGGCCCGCGTCGCAGCCATTCGAGCATCAGATCGACCTGATTGGCCGCGCCCTGCACGACCGCTTCGACGGAGCCGTCATCAAGATTGGCGACCCAGCCGCGCACGCCCAGCGCATGCGCCTTGCGCACCGTGTGATGCCTGAAACCGACGCCCTGCACGACGCCGCGCACACGCACGTAATAGGTTTCGATTCTCGTATCCAGATCCGGGCCCGGCATCGCGCTCACTCCTTTCCAGTGTTCATAGGCGCATTGTAGACACGCGCTTCAACTCAGGCGAAAGGGCTGCGCCATGTCGGCGTGTTCGCCCGAGCGCGGATGCGGCACGCGCGGCAGCCTCACTTCGAACACCGTGCCCGTTTCGGACGTCGAGCGCACGGATACGTCGCCGCCATGCATCTGCGCGATTTCACGCGTGATGTAAAGCCCGAGCCCGAGGCCGCTCGACTCGTTCTGACGCCGGCCCGATCGATACGGCGCGAAGATCGTCGGCAGAACGTCCGCGGGAATCTCGCCGGCGTTTTGCACCGCGATGGTGATGTCCTCGGCGTTGCCGTCGAGGCGCACTTGAATCGCCGAGCCTTCGTGACCGTGCTGGAGCGCGTTGCCGATGAGATTCGAGAACACCTGCGACAGCAGATCGCCGTCGCCCTGCAAGAGCGTGTCGCCCTGACGCAGCACGAAGATGCGCCCCTTGCCGACGCGCGCCTCGTATTCATCGACGATATTCTTCGCGAGCGTCATCAACTCGACGGCGCGCGGCTGCAGCGTCACGCGCCCGCCACGCAGACGCGCAAGGTTCAGCAACTGATCCACCATCCGCACCATGCGCATGCCGCTCGACTTGATGCGCGTGCCGATGTTCGCCACGTTCTCGTCCTGCACGAAACGCGCGAGATATTCCGCCGACGCGATGACCGCGGAAAGCGGCGTGCGCAGATCGTGACCGAGCACGGCCATCAGCATTTCGTTCGCATCGAGCAGTTGCTGCACGGTCGCGAGCTGCGTCGCGAGTTGCTGCTTCTGACGCTCCATCTGAATGAAGACATCGACCTTCGAATTGAGGATGCGCGAATCGAAGGGCTTGTAGAGAAAATCCACCGCGCCCGCTTCATAGCCGCGAAACGTGCGGCTCGCGTCCTGCGCCGTCGCGGTGAGAAAGATGATCGGCACGTGCGCGGTGCGCGGGCTGCCGCGCATCAGTTCGGCGAGCTCGAAGCCGTCCATGCCCGGCATGTTGACGTCGAGGATCGCGAGCGCGACTTCGTGCTTGAGCAGCAGCTCCAGCGCGGCGGGGCCCGACTCGGCTTTCAGCACCGACAGATCCGGCCGCGCGAGCGACGCTTCGAGCGCGGTGATGTTGTTGCGAATGTCATCGACGATCAGCACGTGGATGGGTTGCGTCATCTGGTGACTCCTTGCCTTCTTTTCATGGCTGCCGGCCGATGCATTGCGACAGCCGCAACGCCATTTCATCGAGCGTCAGTACTTCATTCACCGCGTCCTCAGCGATCGCCGCGAGCGGCATGGCCGGGGCCGAGGCCGTCTCCGGGTTCTGCGCCCAGCACGCGCCGCCCGCCTCGCGGATCGCGCGCGCGCCGCGGGCGCCGTCGTCGTTCGCGCCGGAGAGCACGATGCCGAGCAGACGTTCGCCATACGCATGCGCCGCCGATTCGAACAGCACGTCCACCGATGGCCGCGAGAAGCGCACCGGCGGATCGACCGACAGCGCGATCGCCGGCGCCGCGCCGCCTTCCGCCTCGACGAGCATGTGATATCCCGGCGGCGCTAAATACACGGTGCCGGGCGCGATCTCGTCCTTGTCGAACGGCTCTTCGACGGCCAGTTCGCAGCGCGACGCGAACAATCCCGGCAAGAGGCTCGGCTGTCCTTGCCGCACATGCACGACGATCAGCACGGGCAGCACGAACGTCTTCGGCAGCGCGGGCAACAGATGATTGAGCGCCTCGACGCCGCCCGCCGATGCGCCGATCACGACTGCTCCGATGCGATGCGCGTCGAACATCGTCACACCTTCTGGTAAAGCCGCTCGCGCGCATTGAAATCCGCGAAGCGGTCTGCATAGGTGGAAAAGCGCAGGCTTTCCTTGCTGCCGAGCCCGAGAAATCCGCGCCGCACGAGCGAATCGCTGAACAGACCGAGCGCGCGATCCTGCAACGCGCGATCGAAATAGATCAGCACATTGCGGCACGACACGAGATGCGCTTCGAGAAACACGCTGTCGGTCGCGAGACTGTGATCCGCGAACACGACGCGCGACTTGAGCGTCTGCGAGAACTTCGCCGCGCCGTACGCGGCGTGATAGTAGTCCGACAGCGAACGCTTGCCGCCCGCCGCCAGATAGTTCTGACTGAAGCTCGCCATGCGTTCCAGCGGATAGATGCCGCTCTCGGCCTGACGCAGCGCTTCGGCGTTGATGTCGGTCGCGTAGAACACGGTGCGATCCGCGATCTTCTCTTCGGCGAAGAGCACGGCGAGCGACCACAATTCCTCGCCGGTGCTGCATCCCGCGACCCAGACCTTGATCGACGGATACGTCTGCAGAATCGGCACGACCTGCTCGCGAATCGCGCGAAAGTAGTGCGGATCGCGGAACATCTCGCTCACCTGCACCGTGAGGTACTGGAACAGCCGCGCGAACAGCGCCGGATCGCGCAGAATGCGCTCCTGCAAATGCGAGAGCGTCGGCAGGCCGAGATCGTTCACGGCTTGCGCGAGGCGTCTTCTCAGCGAACTCATCGAGTAATGCCGGAAGTCGTGCTGATAGCGCAGGTAGATCGCTTCCAGAATCAGCTTCAGTTCGATGTCGAACGTCGCTTCTTCGTCGTGACTGCCGTCGTTCGCCATGTTCATCGCTGCCGCAACCAAACCCGACATAAAGACACGAGCTTATCCACGTCGATGGGTTTCGATATGTAATCGTCCGCACCTGCCTCGAGACATTTCTCGCGATCGCTCGGCATCGCCTTCGCCGTCAGCGCGATGATCGGCAGACGCGCGTGCTCCGTGCGCTTGCGGATTTCGGTCATCGCGGTCAGGCCGTCCATTTCGGGCATCATGATGTCCATCAGCACGAGGTCGATATCGCTGCGGCGCGCGAGCGCTTCGAGCGCTTCGCGCCCGTTGCGCGCGATTTCGAGCGTGGCGCCGAGCGGCTCGATCACGCGCGACAGCGCGAAGATGTTGCGCACGTCGTCTTCGGCGAGCAGGATCGTGCGGCCTTCGAACACGTCGTCGCGCTGACGCGCCGCGCGCAGCATGCGCTGCTGCTCCGGCGGCAGCGCGCTTTCCACGCTATGCAGGAACAGCGTCACTTCGTCGAGCAGACGCTCCGGCGATTTCGCTCCCTTGATGATGATCGATTTCGAATAGCGGCGCAGGCGCTGCTCTTCTTCCTGCGACAGCAGGCGTCCCGTATAGACGATGACCGGCGGCGACGCGTGCCCGCCGCTCGTCGACACGCGTTCGAGCAGTTCGTAACCGGAGCCGTCGGGCAGCGCGAGATCCATCACGACGCAATCGAACGGCACGCGCTGCATCTCCTCGATGGCCTCCGCGATCGATCCTGCCTCGACGATGCCCACCGTGTCGCTCGCGAGCAGCGCGTGAATGCTCTGACGCAACGCCGGATCGTCCTCGACGACGAGCACGCGGCGCATGCCCTGCGACGAGCGCGCTTCGAGCTTGCGGATCGCGTGCGCCAGTTCTTCGCGCGCGCTCGGCTTCAGCGTGTAGCCGATCGCGCCGAGATGCAGCGCGACATCGGCGTGATCGGTCGCGGAGACGATGTGAATCGGAATGTGACGCGTGAGCGGATCGTGCTTGAGCCATTCGAGCACGGTGAGGCCCGACTGATCCGGCAGGCCGATATCGAGCAGAATGCCGTTCGGCTGCAGCGAACGCGCGAGCTCGACGCCTTGCGTGGCGGTCGCCGCGTGCACGCAGTCGAAATCGAGTTCGTGCGCGAGATCGTAGAGGATGCGCGCGAACGGCTGATCGTCCTCGATGACGAGAATCACGCGATCCGGACGCTTGCGGTCGGCGCGGTCGTCGGCGATGCCGAGCGGCTCCGGACTGACCATGGGCGCCGGCATCGGCTGTACCGGCGCAGGCGCAGGTGCAGGCGCAGGTGCGGGCGCGGGCGCGGCCATGGGCTGCGCTTCCCGCATGTGACCGATGGTATCGAGCTTCGCGGTGACGGTGCCTTCGTGCGCCGCGATCGGCAGCGTCACCGAAAACACGCTGCCCTGCCCAAGTTCGCTCGACACGGACACCGATCCGCCGAGCAGTCGCGAAAACTCGCGCGAAATCGACAATCCGAGGCCGCTGCCGCCGTATTTGCGGCTCGTGGTGCCGTCGGCTTGCTGGAACGCCTGGAAGATCATCTCTTGCTTGTCGCGCGCGATGCCGATGCCCGTGTCGCGCACATCGAAACGCAGCGCGTTGTCGCCGGCGCGCTCGACCGCGACCGTCACGCGGCCGCGCTCGGTGAACTTGAATGCGTTCGACAGCAGATTGCGCAGCACCTGCAAGAGCCGCTGGCTGTCGGTGACGAAGTATTGCGGCACGTTCTCGCCGTGCGCGGTGACGAATTCGACGCCCTTGTTCGCCGCGATGGGCGCGAACGATTGCTGCAACGTCTGCAGGATCGCATCGACGGATGTGTGCGCGAACTGCACGTCCATCTGTCCGGCCTCGACCTTGGACAAATCGAGAATGTCGTTGATGAGTGAAAGCAGATCGCTGTTCGACGAATGGATCGTCGCGGCGAAGCGCACCTGTTCCTCGGTCAGGTTGCCTTGCTTGTTGTCCTGCAAGAGTTTCGCGAGGATCAGCGAACTGTTGAGCGGCGTGCGCAGTTCGTGCGACATGTTCGCGAGAAACTCCGACTTGTACTGGCTCGCGCGCTCCATTTCCAGCGCGTTCGCGGTCAGTTCCTGCTGCGCCTGCATCAGCTCGGACTTTTGCCGCTCCAGATGTTGCGTGTGCTCTTCGAGCTGCACGTTGGTCTGTTCGAGCTCGGCCTGCTGCTGTTCGAGACGCGCCTGCGAATCCTGCAGCGCGCGGCCGCGCTCCTCCAGTTCCTCGTTCGACACGCGCAACTCTTCCTGCTGGACCTGCAATTCCTCGCTCTGGCGCTGCGTTTCTTCGAGCAGTTCGACGAGACGCGCGCGATACCGCGACGAACGCAGCGCCATGCCGATCGGTTCCGAGGCCATGTCGAGCAGCGCGCGGGTATCGTCGAAACGGCCTTCGTTGCCGACGAAGCCGAGTTCGATCGCGCCCACGACGTCGCCATCGGCGAGAAGCGGCGCGATCACGACGCGCGACGCCGCCGCCGATCCCAGCGCCGAACCGGCCTTCAGATAGTGCGCGGACGCGTCGCGCAATTCGAGCACGCGCGCCTCTTCGACTGCCTGTCCGACGAGTCCCTGGCCGCGCGGTATCCTCGCTGGCGCGCTGGCATCGTCCGGCAGCGCCCACGACGCGACCCGCACGAGCGCATCGCCTTCGAGCGCGTAGACGACGCCGACTTTTGCATTCACGTACGGAATGATCGAACGCAGGATGCTCACGCCGATCGAAGCCGGAGACTGCTCGCCGCGCAATTTCTGCGCGAGTTGCACGATGCCCTGTTGCAGCCAGGTCGTGCGTTGTACGGCGAGCCGCGATTTGATATACAGATGCGCCACCGCTGCGAGCGCGAGCATGACGACGATGCCCATTGCGCGGTTGATCTGCAGCACGTCGCGGCTCGTGTTCGGATCGGTGGCGGCGAGTGCGTATCCTGCGAGCGTCAGCACGGTCGAGACGCCCGCCGTGACGATCGGCACGGCGGGGCGGTCGGCCCAGACGCAGAGCACGACGGGCAGCACGTAGAACACCCAGATCGCGATGCGGATCGGCGTGAGCACGTCGATGCAGAACACCACGGCGAGCGTGATTGCGATTGCGAGGTAAATCCAGGCGCTTAGGTTTCGAGTGTCTTGAGGCATCGCTTACCGGTTGTGTCCATGTTTTGCGCGGTCCTCGCGGCCGCGGCAGGCGAGGACCATAGCATGAGCCGCAAGCCCTTGTCACATCGGGCTTTGCAGCCTTTTTTCGGCGCGGCAATCGTTACAATCGAGGCCGCACGGACGTTTTCAACGAGGTAAGAATGACTGATTTTTCCGGCTCTCGCGTGCTCGTCACGGGTGCTTCGGGGTTCGTCGGTTCCGCGGTCGCGCGGCTCGCCATCGAACGCGGTTTCGACGTGCGCGTGCTCGTGCGCAAGACCAGCCCGCGCAAGAACGTCGAATCGCTGGACGCGGAGATCGTCGTCGGCGACATGCGCGACGAAGCGTCCATGCGCGCCGCGCTCAAGGGCTGCCGCTTCCTGTTTCACGTCGCCGCCGATTACCGCATCTGGGCGCCGGATCCGGCCGAAATCGAACGCGCGAATCTCGAAGGCACCGAAGCGACGATGCGCGCGGCGCTGTCCGAAGGTGTCGAGCGCATCGTTTATACCAGCAGCGTCGCGACGCTCAAGGTGACGAGCTCGGGCGCGATCGTCGACGAGACGAAGCCGTCGGATGCGCAGAGCACCATCGGCGCATACAAGCGCAGCAAGGTGCTCGCGGAGCGCGCGGTCGAGCGCATGGTCGCGCAGAACGCGCTGCCGGCGGTGATCGTGAATCCGTCGACGCCGATCGGCCCGCGCGACGTGCGCCCGACACCGACCGGGCGCATCATCGTCGAAGCGGCGACGGGCAAGATCCCCGCGTTCGTCGATACGGGCCTCAATCTCGTGCACGTCGACGATGTCGCGAACGGGCACTTTCTCGCGCTCGAACGCGGCAAGATCGGCGAGCGATATATCCTGGGCGGCGAGAATCTGCCCTTGCAGCAGATGTTGGCGGACATCGCCCGATTCGTCGGGCGCAAGCCGCCGACCATCAAGCTGCCGCGCGGGCCGCTTTATCCGCTCGCGATCGGCGCGGAGCTGTTCGCGAAAGTGAGCGGAAAGGAGCCTTTCGTGACCGTCGACGCGCTGCGCATGTCGAAGAACAAGATGTACTTCACGTCGGCGAAGGCGGAGCGCGAGCTGGGCTACGCCGCGCGGCCGTACGCGCAAGGTCTGAAGGACGCGCTGGACTGGTTCCGGGAGAACGGGTATCTCGCTCGATGAAGCGCCAAATCATTTCGTGAAACGTTCCGGCCATCGCGACGCGGCCGGAAGACAGCAACTCTTGTATAAGACTCGAAAAAAATTAAGTCGTTGAATTCGCAAGAAAAACGCCCGTTTTGGCCAATTTCTCAAGCCGAAATTCACACGCGCGCCCTGCAAAATCAGGCAGAATAGCGGTTTGTTGCCGGAGGGGTGACGAGGCCGGCGGTTTTTTCCAACCTGTTTTCGGATGTCGAGACAAGCGATGAGTAATCAGCAACCCACCATCATCTACACCCTGACCGACGAAGCTCCGCTGCTCGCGACCAGCGCCTTTCTGCCGATCATCCGTGCCTTCACCGCGCCGGCGGGCGTCAACGTCGAGACGAGCGACATCTCCGTCGCGGCCCGCATCCTCGGCGAATTCCCCGAATTCCTGACCGACGAGCAAAAGGTCCCCGACAACCTCGCGAAGCTCGGCGAACTCACGCAGGACGCCGACACCAACATCATCAAGCTGCCGAACATCAGCGCGTCGCTGCATCAGCTGACGAGCGCGATCAAGGAACTGCAAAGCAAGGGCTACAAGCTGCCCGACTATCCCGAAGAGCCGAAAAACGACGAAGAAAAGGCCATCCGCGCGCGCTATGGCAAGTGCCTCGGCTCGGCCGTGAACCCGGTGCTGCGCGAAGGCAACTCGGACCGCCGCGCGCCGCTCGCCGTGAAGAACTACGCGAAGAAGCATCCGCACAGCATGGGCGAGTGGAGCATGGCGTCGCGCACGC
The DNA here is from genome assembly GCF_023630905.1 of Caballeronia sp. ATUFL_F1_KS4A. Taxonomy (NCBI): domain Bacteria; kingdom Pseudomonadati; phylum Pseudomonadota; class Betaproteobacteria; order Burkholderiales; family Burkholderiaceae; genus Caballeronia; species Caballeronia sp. ATUFL_F1_KS4A. The sequence continues at coordinate 39,170 of NZ_JALQEB010000033.1, forward strand.
ACGTCGCGCACATGAAACACGGCGACTTCTATCACGGCGAAAAGTCCATCACGAACGATAAAGCCCGCGAAGTGCGCATGGAACTCGTGACGAAGCGCGGCGAAACCATCGTGCTGAAGCCGAAGGTCAAGCTGCAGGAAGGCGAGATCGTCGACAGCATGTTCATGAGCAAGAAGGCGCTCGTCGAGTTCTACGAAGACCAGATGCAGGATGCGTTCGACACGGGCGTCATGCTGTCGCTGCACGTCAAGGCGACCATGATGAAGGTCTCGCACCCGATCGTCTTCGGCCACGCCGTGAAGGTGTTCTACAAGGACGCGTTCGCCAAGCACGGCAAGCTCTTCGAAGAGCTCGGCATCAACGTGAACAACGGTCTCGTCGATCTGTACACGAAGATCGAAGCACTGCCGGAATCGCAACGCGATGAAGTCATCCGTGACATGCACGCGTGCCACGAGAAGCGCCCGGCGCTCGCCATGGTCGATTCGGCCAAGGGCATCTCGAACCTGCACGCGCCGAACGACGTGATCGTCGACGCATCCATGCCCGCGATGATCCGCGCGGGCGGCAAGATGTGGGGCGCCGACGGCCGTCCGCAAGACACGAAGTGCCTGATTCCGGAAAGCACGTTCGCGCGCATCTATCAGGAAATCATCAACTTCTGCAAGACCAACGGCGCGTTCGATCCGAAGACGATGGGCACGGTGCCGAACGTCGGCCTGATGGCGCAAAAGGCGGAAGAGTACGGCTCGCACGACAAGACGTTCGAGATCGCGGAAGACGGCACGGCGCGCATCGTCGACAACGCGACGGGCGAAGTCCTCGAAGGGCTGACGCAGGAAGTCGAGAAGGGCGACATCTGGCGCATGTGCCTCGTGAAGGACGCGCCGATCCGCGACTGGGTGAAGCTCGCCGTCACGCGCGTGAAGAACTCGGGCACGCCGGCCGTGTTCTGGCTCGACCCGTATCGTCCGCACGAAGCCGAACTCATCAAGAAGGTCGAGACGTACCTGAAGGATTACGACACGACCGGCCTCGACATCCAGATCATGTCGCAAGTGCGCGCGATGCGTTACACGCTCGAACGCGTGATCCGCGGCATGGACACGATCTCGGTCACGGGCAACATCCTGCGCGATTACCTCACCGACCTGTTTCCGATCATGGAACTCGGCACGAGCGCGAAGATGCTTTCCATCGTTCCGCTGATGGCGGGCGGCGGCCTGTACGAAACGGGCGCGGGCGGCTCGGCGCCGAAGCATGTTCAGCAGCTCGTGCAGGAAAACCATCTGCGCTGGGACTCGCTCGGCGAATTCCTCGCGCTGGCGGTGTCGCTGGAAGAGCTCGGCATCAAGAACGACAACGCGCGTGCGAAGCTCGTCGCGAAGGCGCTCGATTCGGCCACCGGCAAGCTGCTCGACAACAACAAGAGCCCGTCGCCGAAGACCGGCCAGCTCGACAATCGCGGCAGCCAGTTCTATCTCGCGATGTACTGGGCGCAGGAACTCGCGTCGCAGTCGGAAGACAAGGCGCTCGCCGAGCAGTTCGCGCCGCTCGCAAAGACGCTGGCCGAGAACGAGCAGAAGATCGTCGATGAACTCGCCGCCGTGCAGGGCAATGCGGTGGATATCGGCGGCTACTACAAGCCGGACGAGAAGAAGCTCGAAGCCGTGATGCGTCCGAGCAAGACGTTCAATGCCGCGCTCGAACAGGTGCGCGCGAAGTAAGTTGGGCTGAAGCGCGTTCATTCGCGCTTCGGTGATGAAACCGGCATCGCCTTCGGGCATGCCGGTTTTTTTTGCGCGCGCCGCATCCAACGATCTTTACAGACGCCGGTTCGCCTCTGCATACACTGTCCGCCCCGACAGGAAACCTCATGCAGAACGATCTCATCCAGCGCGCCAGTCGAGCTTATGCGGAGCACGCGTTTGGCATCGCCGTCGAATTGGCCGATGAAGCCGTCGCCGAGAATCCGCGCAACGCCGATGCGCTTCATCTGCGCGGCCTGATCGCGCTGGCGCTGCGCAAGCCGGAAGACGCGCGAACGTGGCTCGCACGCGCCATCGAACTTTCCGCGCATCCGGGCTTTTGCAACTCGCTTTGCGTGACGCAGCTGCACCTGCGCGACTTCCCGGCCGCGGCGCAAAGCGCGCGCCTCGGACTGCGCATCGCCGATGAGCGCTTTCCGGATTACGGCGACATCGCCCTGCTTTGGTTCAACCTCGGACTTGCGCTGCAACTCGACGAGCAGATGGAAGCGGCGGCGCAGAGTTATCGGCGAGCGCTCGGGCATCGGCCGGATCACGCGGCATCGCATAACAATCTGGGCGCGGTACTCAACCGTCTGGGCGATCTCGACTCGGCAATCGAGCATACGAAAGCCGCCATCGCGCTCGATCCGGACAACCTCGAAGCGCACAGCAATCTCGGCCATGCGCTGCTCGCGGCGGGACGCTACGACGAAGCGTGGCCGCATTTCGAGCACCGTTGGGCAAGCTTTCAGACGGGCGGTCAGACGCTCGGCGCACGCGCGCCCGAGTTGCCGATTCCGCTCTGGCGCGGCGGCCCGCTTCCCGCCGGCGCGAGCCTGCTCGTGCTGCACGAACAAGGCTTCGGCGATGCGCTGCAATTCTGCCGCTACCTGCCGATGGCGCTGGAACGCTGCGCGCGCGTCGGCTATGTCTGTCCGGCGCCGCTGCGGCGGCTCTTCGAAGAATCGCTGTGCGCGCGCTGGCCGAACATCGTTCTCGTCGACGGAGACGCCGTCGATCTGTCCGTGTGGACGCACCATTGCCCGCTGATGTCCTTGCCGATGTGTTTCGGCACGCGCATCGGCAATATTCCCGCGCCGACGCCCTATCTGCGCGCCGATCCCCAACGCGCGCGTTTCTGGGCGGAACGAATCGGCGAGCGCTCGATGCCGGCGGTCGGTCTCGTCTGGGCGGGCGGCCACACGCATTCGCGCGGCGACAAACGGCGCAGCATCGCGCCGGAAACGCTCGCGCCGCTGCTCTCGTATCGCGGCGTGCGATGGATCAGCCTGCAAAAGGCCGAGCACGCCGACAAGCAACTGCCGCCCGCGTTCGCCGGCCAGATCGCCGACTGGATGGACCGCGTCGGCGACTTCGCGGACACGGCCGCGCTCATCGACGGACTCGATCTCGTGATCGCGGTCGATACGTCGGTCGCGCATCTCGCCGCCGCGATGGGCAAGCGCGTCTGGCTGCTGAATCGCTTCGCGGGCTGCTGGCGGTGGCTGCGCGATCGCGACGACACGCCGTGGTATCCGGACATGCGCCTCTTCACGCAGACGAAGCGCGGCGACTGGACCGACGTGCTGACGCGCGTGCGCACCGAACTCGAAAACCTCGGCGAGCGCGTCGTCTGACACACGGTTGCGTGCATTTCGTTACAAGGTGTGGCGGTATCGGAGAAGTCCAGCGGGTAGAATCGGGGCCTCACTGCTAGCACGCACGTTACAGACACACTCGCATGAATCTACAAGACCAGCTCGGCGCGCTGGAGTCGAGCCTCGATACGCTCCTTCAGACCGCTGCCGCATCTGCGCGCTCATCCGCCGGCTCGCCTGCCGCTCCGCCCGCCGTATCGGACGAACCGCCCGCTTTGCGCGATGTGCGCGAACCGGTCGATGCCGACGCGCCCGCCGAACCGCCCGCGCTGAACGAGCCCCCGACGCTCGTCGTGTCGCGCCCGGAGCGCGATGCGGTCGAAATGACGATCGCGGGCAAGACGGTGAAGCTGAGCCCGGAAGGTGTGTCGGAACTGATCGAGGAATTGTCGAACGTGCGCGCGTCGATGTCGCCGGATCAGCCTGCGGGCATTGCACCGGGATGGCGCTTCGCCGCCACGAAGAATCCCGTGATGGCGACGCAGAAATACGCGAACGGCGACCGCCTGCTGGTCTTGCGCCACGCCGGGCACGGCTGGGTGCCGTTCACGTTCTCGCCGAACATGGTCATCGAGCTGTATGCCATGTTGACGAAGAAGTGAGAAGCCGCGTTTACGAACCTTCCTGCGTCGGCGCCTGCACGCGCGCCTTCCATTGCCCGCCCTTCCCGCTCCAGTACCGCACGGCCGAGCCGATCGTCGCGCTGACGTAGAACAACGCGACGAGCGGCAGGAGCGGCGCCCACAACAGCGATCTGCGGTAATAGCGCAGCATCGGACCATAGGCGATGCACATCAGCGCCCACGCGGCGCATGCGGGCCACGCGCTCGCGCCGTATGCCAGCGCGAGCACCGGCGGCGCGAGATAGATCACCGCCATGCCGAGCACGGTGCCGGCAAGCAGCAGAGGCGAATAGCGCAATTGCGTGAACGCCGTGCGCGCGATCATGTTCCAGATGTCCCGCCAGCTATCGTACGGACGCAGCGACACGCTGTGCTCGGCGAGATCGAGGCGGATCGGGCGCGCGTCGTTGCGGCCCGCGCGATGCTTGATGCGCGCGGCGAGACTGCAATCGTCGATCAGTTCCTGCCGGATCGATTCGATCCCGCCCGCCTCCACGAGCGCCGAACGGCGCACCAGCATGCAGCCGCCTGCCGCGCCGGCGGTCGCCTTCTTCGCGTCGTTGACCCATTCGAACGGATAAAGCTTCGCGAAGAAGAAGACGAACGCCGGAATCAGCGCCTTTTCCCAAAGGGAATCGCAGCGCAGACGGACCATCAGCGAGACCAGATCGCGGTCTTCGAGAATCGTGCGCGCGACGAGTTGCGTGGCGGCATCGGCCGGATGGTGGATGTCCGCGTCCGTGAGCAGCAGGAATTCCGCCGGCAGGCCGAGCTTGTCGATCGCGCCGATGCCCTGCGACTGCGCCCACACCTTGCCCGACCAGCCCGGCGGCAGCGGCTGCGCGGTCAGGATCGTCAGACGGTCTTCGAGGCCGAGATCGCGGGCGGCGGCGAGCGCGACGTTCGCGGTGCCGTCGGTGCTGTGGTCATCGACGACGATCACATGGAACGCGCCCGCATAGTCCTGCTTGAGCAGCGAGCCGACCGCGCGGCCGATGACGTCGGCTTCGTTGCGCGCAGGCACGACGGCGACGAGCGCGGGCCATGCGCCGCGGCGCGCGATCTCGGCGTTGCCGACAGCGTGGATCGTCGTATCGGATAGCGCCGGCGCGGGTTGCGCGCGCCAGAATCCGCCGCGGGCGAACAGCAGCACGATCCAGATCAAGAAAGACAGCCAGGCGATCAATAGCATGAGTAAACGATTAGCTTGAAAACAGTGGCGCAGCCGATGGCGCGATGGACCCGGCGTTGCGCGAAAAATACACCAGGGAAACAGCGCGGCGAGCCGGTCCGCGAGGCCGCGCGGCAAGGGCGCGTGGCGCGGATCTCGACGCCATGCGGTCCGAAGCGTCCGACAGTTTACTGGGTTCTCAAAATCGCCGTATTTGCGTGTGCCGAAGCGCGTCGCGAAGTGAAGCGGGCATTGAGCACCCAAAAAGGGAACGCGTTAGAATACGCGGTCAACTTCGGCGCGCAGACCGACCCCACCGTGTCTTTTTTTCCGGTCTGCTTTCCCCGGCCTTCCTGACGCTTCCGAGCGTCGTTCGTGGCCAGGTCTTCGGGAAAGTGCGAGCTTCGCGCCGGCTAACCCGAGACCCGCGCCAGTCGGAGTTCGTTCGAATATGCGTATCATCCTTGCTCAACCCCGCGGCTTTTGTGCGGGCGTGGTCCGTGCGATCGAAATCGTCGATCGGGCCCTCGAACGGCATGGCGCACCGGTTTATGTGCGTCACGAGATCGTTCATAACCGTCATGTGGTCGACAACCTGCGCAGCAAGGGCGCAAAGTTCGTCGAAGAACTCGATGAAGTGCCGCACGGCGCGGTCGCGATTTTCAGCGCGCACGGCGTCGCGCAGAGCGTCGAGAAAGATGCGCGGACGCGCGGGCTCGACGTGCTCGACGCGACCTGCCCGCTCGTCACCAAGGTTCATGTGCAGGGCCGCCAGTATGTATCGCAGGGGCGCACGCTCATTCTGATCGGCCATGCGGGTCATCCGGAAGTCGAAGGCACGATCGGGCAGATTCCCGGCGTCGTCGTGCTGGTGCAGAGCGAAGCCGAAGTCGCGACAATGACGCTCGCGCCCGATACGCCCGTCGCCTATGTCACGCAGACGACGCTTTCCGTGGACGACACGCGCGGCATCATCGATGCCTTGCAGCGCCGCTTCACGGATATCGTCGGCCCGGACACGCGCGACATCTGCTACGCGACTCAGAATCGCCAGGCCGCCGTGCGCGAGCTGAGCACGCAAGTCGATGTGCTGCTCGTTGTCGGCGCCACCAACAGTTCCAATTCGAACCGCCTGCGGGAAATCGGCGCCGAGAGCGGCGTTCCGAGCTATCTCGTCGCGGACGGTTCGGAGATCAAGCCGGAATGGTTTGCCGACGTGCAAACGGTCGGCATCACCGCGGGCGCTTCGGCGCCCGAGGAAATGGTCAAACATGTGATCGATGCCCTGCGCGCGTTCGGACACGTCGAAGTCACGACGATGAACGGCCGCGAGGAAAAGGTCGAATTCAAACTCCCCGCGAAGCTCACTCAGCCGGTCGCCGCCGTTGCGGCAGCCGCGGTTCGCGAAGAATAAGGAGAGGACACAATTGTCTATCCCGATGCTCCAGAAGGCCCGCGTTGGCGCCTATATCTTCAAGCAACACCTGACGGGCACCAAGCGTTACCCGCTCGCGCTGATGCTGGAACCGCTGTTCCGCTGCAATCTCGCCTGTAACGGCTGCGGCAAGATCGACTATCCGGATCCGATCCTGAACCAGCGTCTGTCGCTGCAGGAATGCCTCGAAGCCGTCGACGAATGCGGCGCGCCGGTCGTGTCGATCGCGGGCGGCGAGCCGCTGCTGCACAAGGAAATGCCGCAGATCGTGAAGGGCATCATGGCGCGCAAGAAGTTCGTGTATCTCTGCACGAACGCGCTCCTGATGGAAAAGAAGATGGACGATTACGAGCCGAGCCCGTACTTCGTCTGGTCCGTGCATCTCGACGGCGATCGCGAGGCGCACGATCACTCGGTTTCGCAGCCGGGCACGTACGACAAGGCTGTCGCGGCCATCAAGGAAGCGAAGCGCCGCGGGTTCCGCGTGAACATCAACTGCACGCTGTTCAACGATGCGGAGCCGGAACGCGTCGCGAAGTTCTTCGACACGCTCGGTCCGATCGGCGTGGACGGCATCACGGTTTCGCCGGGCTATGCCTACGAGCGCGCGCCGGATCAGCAGCACTTCCTGAATCGCGAAAAGACGAAGAACCTGTTCCGCGAGATCTTCAAGCGCGGCAACAACGGCAAGAACTGGTCGTTCAGCCAGTCGACGCTGTTCCTCGATTTCCTCGCGGGCAACCAGACGTATCAATGCACGCCGTGGGGCAACCCGGCGCGCACGGTGTTCGGCTGGCAGAAGCCGTGCTATCTGGTCGGCGAAGGTTACGTGAAGACCTTCAAGGAACTGATGGAAACCACCGACTGGGACAAGTACGGCACGGGCAAGTACGAGAAGTGCGCGGACTGCATGGTCCACTGCGGCTTCGAGGCGACCGCCGTGATGGACACGGTGGCGCATCCGCTGAAGGCCGCGAAGATCGCGCTGTCGGGCCCGCGCACGACGGGCGCGTTCGCGAAGGATCTGCCGATCGACAAGCAGCGTCCGGCCGAGTACGTGTTCTCGAAGCACGTCGAGATCAAGCTGGAAGAGATCGGCCGCGCGCAGAAGAACAAGGGCGCGAAGACGGCGGCGGCGGTGAATTGAGCTTCGGTTGAACGGAGCGTGGAAAGGGCGAATGGCTTGGGTCATTCGCCCTTTTTGTTTTCTCTGCTACCGAATCGTCGTGACGTGTTCGTAGCTTAGAATCTGCCGGTCCTTGGTCACCAGCGGAGCGGATAGCGAACGCGCCGTCGCGACTATCATGCGGTCGGCTGGATCGCACCTCGCGCAGCGCCCAAAAAAAACGCGACGGCTCTCACCGTCGCGTTATCTTCAATCACCACCCAGCAGCATCAACTCAGCAGCACTTCCCCGCTCCCGACCCGTACCTCGCCTCCTGCCGCTCGCGGAAGAACTCCGCGTAGCTCATCACCGGCTTGTCGGGATGCGTCGTCTGCATGTGCGTGACATATGCGTCGTAATCGGGCATCCCGACCATCAGACGCATCGTCTGGCCGAGATACCGTCCTGCCTGCCGAAGATCGCTGAACATCGCTCGACTCCTTAGTGGCCCGCGCGCACCGCGGTGGAAGCGCCGGAAGGCATCGCTTCGAACGGCGTTTCGCGCACGGTCGGCTTCGCTTCGCGACGCGCCCGCAGCACGGCCAGCACGCCATATACCGCGATGCTCAACACCACGAAGATGAACAGGCCGGCAAGCGCCGCATCGACGTAATCGTTGAAGATGATGCGCTGCATCTCCGCGAGCGACTTCGCCGGCGCCATCACCTTGCCCGCGTCGTAGGCGTCCTTCAGCTTGCCGGCGTGCGCGAGGAAGCCGACCTTCGGATTCGCATCGAAAATCTTCTGCCAGCCGGCCGTCAACGTGCAGATGAGCAGCCACGCAGTCGGCACGAGCGTGACCCACGCATAGCGTTCGCGCTTCATCTTGAACAGCACCACGGTGCCGAGCATCAGCGCGATGCCCGCGAGCATCTGATTCGAGATGCCGAAGAGCGGCCACAGCGTGTTGATGCCGCCGAACGGATCGACCACGCCCTGATACAGGAAGTAGCCCCACGCGGCGACGCACAGGCCCGTCGCGACGAGGTTGGCCGGCAGCGATTCCGTGCGGCGCAGCGCCGGATGGAACGTGCCGAGCAAGTCTTGCAGCATGAAGCGGCCGGCGCGCGTGCCCGCATCGACGGCGGTGAGGATGAACAGCGCCTCGAACAGAATGGCGAAGTGATACCAGAACGCCATCATCGCCGGGCCGCCGATCACCTGATGAAGAATGTGCGCCATGCCGACCGCGAGCGTCGGCGCGCCGCCGGCACGCGCGACGATGGTCGTCTCGCCGACCGCCTTCGCCGTCGACGTCAGCATGTCGGGCGTCAGCACGAAGCCCCAGCCCGAGACGGTCTGCGCGACCGCTTCGGGCGTCGAGCCGAGCAGCGCGGCCGGGCTGTTCATCGCGAAGTAGACGCCCGGTTCGATCACGCACGCGGCGACGAGCGCCATGATCGCGACGAACGATTCCATCAGCATCGCGCCGTAGCCGATGAAGCGCATGTTGACTTCGTTGTCGATCATCTTGGGCGTCGTGCCCGACGAGATCAGCGCGTGGAAGCCCGACACCGCGCCGCATGCGATCGTGATGAAGAGGAACGGGAACAGATTGCCCGACCACACGGGACCCGTGCCATCGACGAACTTCGTGAAGGCCGGCATCTTCAGTTCGGGCGCGACGATGAGAATCCCGATCGCGAGGCCGAGGATCGTGCCGATCTTGAGGAACGTCGACAGATAATCGCGCGGCGCGAGCAGCAGCCATACCGGCAGCACCGACGCCACGAAACCGTAGCCGATCAGAATCCACACGAGCTGCACGCCGGTGAACGTGAAGTACGGCGCGAGCGTCGCGGATTCGGCGACTTGTCCGCCGTACACGATCGCGAGCATCAGACCGACGAAGCCGATGATCGACACCTCGCCGATGCGTCCCGGGCGAATGTAGCGCGTATAGACACCCATGAAGAGCGCGATCGGAATCGTCGCGGCAACCGTGAACGTGCCCCACGGCGAATTCGTCAGCGCCTTCACGACGATCAGCGCGAGCACCGCGAGAATGATCACCATGATGAGGAACGCGCCGAACAGCGCGATCACGCCGGGCACGGTGCCGAGTTCCATCTTGATGAGATCGCCGAGCGAGCGGCCATCGCGGCGCGTCGAGATGAACAGGACCACGAAGTCCTGCACCGCGCCCGCGAACACCACGCCCGCGAGAATCCACAGCATGCCGGGCGTGTAGCCCATCTGCGCCGCCAGCACCGGGCCGACGAGCGGACCCGCGCCCGCGATCGCCGCGAAGTGATGGCCGAACAGCACGTACTTGTTGGTCGGCACGTAGTCGAGACCGTCGTTGTGACGAACGGCCGGCGTCATGCGCAGGCCGTCGAGCTGCAACACTTTCGTCGCGATGAAGCGTGAGTAGAAGCGGTAAGCGATGAGATAGACGCAGACCGCCGCGATGACGATCCATAGTGCGCTGATCCGCTCGCCGTGCGCGAGCGCGATGGTGCCGAATGCGAACGCGCCCAGTAGCGCGAGCGCGATCCAGACCAGGAATCCGGAAGCCCGATTCATGGCGTCTCCTTAGTTATTGACCCTTCCGGGCCGATGATTGCGCCGTGATAGCGCATTGGGCGGTAGTATTCGCTTTCGCCCGGGCGCTTACAAGCGCATAACTACTTATGCGCGCTACGTGGCTTCACGTAGCGGAAAACCCTGTGTTTCCAGCAAGCGGCGCGCCGCGGCTTCGAATGTGAACACCCTGTATCGATGAATCTCAAGGCAAAGATCTTCCTGCTCGCGATCGTGCCGTTCGCGCTTGCGATCGGCGGCATCACCTACGGCGTGCGCCAGCAGGCGCAAGCGCTCGCAGCAGCGCAGCACGACACGACGCAGGCCGCGTACCTGTCGAGCAAGGAGATCGAACTGCGCCATTACGTCGAGATTGCGACGAGCGCGATCGCGCCTTATTACGACGCACCCGCCGACGATCCGCGCAGCGACGACGAACGCCGCCGCCTCGCGCTCGACGCGCTTCAACGTCTCGACTTCGGGCAGGACGGCTACTTTTTCGTCTACACGATGCGCGGCACGTCGCTGATGCATCCGCGCCAGCCGGATCTCGTCGGACGCGATCTCTGGCTCATGCGCGATCCGAACGGCGCGCTGACCATCCAGGAGCTGATTCAACAGGCGTCGAAAGGCGGCGGCTATGTGCGCTACGTGTGGCGGCGTCCGTCGACCGGACTGATCGCGCCGAAGCTCGGCTATGTCGTGCCGCTCGAACGCTGGGGCTGGATGATGGGCACGGGCATCTATCTGGAAGATGTCGAGACGACGCTCGCGCGCATCGATTCGCAGGCAGCCGGGAATATCCGCCGCACGCTCATGTGGATCGGCGCGATCGCGCTTTTCGGGCTCGCGATCATCGCGGTGTGCGGCGCGGTGCTCAACATCAGCGAGCACCGCAGCGCGGACGCGAAGTTGAAGCGCCTCGCGCGGCAAGTCGTCGATTCGCAGGAACAGGAACGCGCGCGGCTATCGCGCGAATTGCACGACGGCATCAGCCAGATGCTCGTCTCCGTGAAGCTGCTCCTCGAATCGGCGCTGGCGCGTTTCGAACGGAGCGCGGCGCGCGAACCGACCGCCGAAGCCGCGCTCGCGACGAGCCTCGGACGCCTTTCCGGCACGCTGCGCGAAGTGCGCCGCATCTCGCACGCGCTGCGTCCCGCGATGCTCGACGATCTCGGCCTCGCCGCCGCGCTCGAACAGCTCGCGCGCGAATTCGACGGACAGGACGGCCCCGAAGTGCGCTTCGAAGCGACCGCCGAGGGCAAGCCTTGTGCACCGCAACGCGCGACGCTGCCCGATCCCGTCAATACCGTGCTCTTCCGCATTGCGCAGGAAGCGCTGACCAACGTCGCGCGGCACGCGCAGGCTTCGCGCGCGGCGGTCACGCTCGATATCGCGACGCACGCCGTCACGCTCGACATCACCGACAACGGCCGGGGCTTCGACGCGCACGACGCGTTTTCCGATCCGGCGAGCGGCATCGGCCTGCGCAACATGCGCGAGCGGCTCGACACGCTCGGCGGCACGCTCGCGATCGACTCGCAGCCGGGCCGCACGTCGATCGTGGCGCGCGTACCGCTGCCGCTCGCCGCACCGAATCTTCAAGGACATACCGATGAGCGCTGAAATCGCCCGCATCATTCTGGTCGACGACCATCCGCTCGTGCGCGACGGCTTGCGCGCGCGGCTCGACTCCGTGCCGCATCTGCGCGTGATCGGCGAGGCCGGCAACGCGAAGGAAGCGCTCGCGCTCGCCGCCGACGAAGCGAATCCGCCCGATCTCGCGCTAATGGACGTCGGCATGGCCGGCATGAGCGGAATCGAACTCGCGGCGCTGTTCCACGAGCGGCATCCGGGTATCCGCGTGCTGATGCTGTCGATGCACGACAACGTGGAATACGTGAAGCAGGCGGTGCGCGCGGGCGCGAGCGGCTACGTGCTGAAGGATTCGCCCGCCGCCGAGATCATTCAGGCGATCGGCGCGGTGCTCGCCGGCAAGACGTTTTTCAGTGCCGGGCTGGCCGCGCGCATGATCCAGGCACAGTCGATGCAGACGCCGCTCGAACGCCTGACGCCGCGCGAACTCGACATTCTGGATGCGCTCGCCGAAGGCTTATCGAGCAAGCAGATTGCGCAGCAGCATGGGCTGTCGGTGCGGACGGTGGAAACGCATCGACAGAACATGAAGCGCAAACTGGATATCGACGGACAGGCCGAACTCATCAAATTCGCGGTGGAGCACCGCCGCACCTGAAGCCCGGCCCGGCCTGACAGAGAGCGATCAGCCCGCGGAACGGGCGTTATGCTCGGAAAGGAACTTGATGAGACCGTCGACGCCGCCCTTTTGCAGCTGACCGACGAATTGTTGCTGATAGACCTGGATGAGCCATGCGCCCATCATGTCGATGTCGTAGATTTTCCAGCCCTGCGGTGTCTTCTGCAGGCGATAGCGCACCGGATTGTCGCCGCCCGTGGAAATGACATGTGATTCGACGACGGTGTCCTTCGCGTTGGCGTCGACGTTGGGCGCGTCGAACTTGAAGGTCACGTCCTGATCGCGGAGCTGCGCGAGCGATGCCGCGTAGGTGCGGACCAGCAGCGTCTGGAACTGGTCGTAAAGCTGCTTCTGCTGCTCGGGCGTGGCGGTCGCCCACGCCTTGCCGACCGCGATGCGCGTCGTGCGCTGGAAGTCGGTGGCGGGCAGGAAACGCGTCTCGACGAGTTGCGTGATCTTCGCCATGTCGCCGCCGCGCGCCTGCGGGTCGGCCTTCATGGCCTTGACCGTGCCTTCGACGGCATTCTTGACGACGGCATCGGGACTCGTTTGTGCGAATGCCTCGCCTGTGAAAGACATCGAGGCAAGGAGGAAAGCGAAGCAAATAGACAGATAGCGTTTCATGGCACCCGTTCTCTAATCAGGTTTGGTGGCGCGGGTAGTGCGGCCTTCGGACGTTGCAGGAGCGGCCAGGCGGCTGCGAGTCAGTATATCGACACCTTGCCAGCGTAACAGTTCAAGGACGGACCGTTCAGTGCGCCCGGTATACTTGCGCGGCATCATGCGATTCACGCGCTCGCGCGCGCAAAAATAACAGGCACTCCAGGTAACGTCTTCATGCTGACGTCCAACATTACTCGCTTCGTCACCCTCGCCATTCGCCGGCCGGCGTGGATTATCGCCGTTTCGCTGCTGCTCGGCGTGCTGTCCACGATTTATGTCGTCCATCACTTCAAGATCAGCACCGACGTCAGCCAGCTGATCGAGACGGAGCCGGAGTGGGCCGCGCGCAGCAAGGCCATCGAGGAAGCGTTTCCGCAGCGCGGCGCGGCATTGCTGATCGTGGTTCAGGCGCCCGCGCAGGAATTCGCCGATGCCGCCGCAAGCGCGCTCGCCGCCGCGCTCGCGAAAGAGCCGGAGCGCTTCAGGTCGGTGTCGCAACCGGCGGGCGGCGAGTTCTTCGAGCACAACGGACTGCTTTATCTCCCGACGGAGAAGGTCGAGCAGGTCACGAAACAGCTCGTGCAGGCGCGTCCGCTCATCAATACGCTCGCGCACGACCCGACGCTCACCGGCCTCGCGCAGACGCTCAACACCACGCTCAACCTGCCGCTGACGCTCGGACAGGTCAATCTCGGCCAGATGGCCGGCTTGCTCGGCAAGAGCGCGACCGTGCTCGATCGCGTGCTGGCGAATCAGCCGGCGGCGTTCTCGTGGCGCGGCCTCGCGGACTCATCGCCGAACGATGCGCCCGGGCGCGCGTTTGTCACCGTGTTGCCGGAGTTGAACTTCAACGCGCTGAAGGCGGCGGCGGGCACCTCGGAAGAGATTCGCGCGAAGGCGGCGGAACTCGGCATCGACAAGAAGTACGGCGCGACGCTGCATCTGACGGGCGCGCAGCCGCTCGCCGACGAAGAGTTCGCGTCCGTGCAGGACGGCGCCGTGCTCAACGGCGTGCTGACCTTCCTCGTCGTGCTGATGATCCTCTGGGTCGCGCTGCGTTCCAAGCGCATGATCCTCGCGGTGTTCATCACGCTTTTCGTCGGGCTCGCGATCACGGCGGCGCTCGGACTCATGATGGTCCACGCGCTCAACATGATCTCGGTCGCGTTCATGGTGCTCTTCGTCGGACTCGGCGTGGACTTCGGCATCCAGTTCGGCGTGAAGTATCGCGAAGAGCGCTACAAGCACAAGCGGCTCGATGTGTCGCTCGCGGAAACCGCGCGCCATGTCGCGGTGCCGCTCACGCTCGCCGCCGCCGCGACCGCCGCGAGCTTCTTCTCGTTTCTGCCGACCGCGTATCGCGGCGTGTCGGAGCTGGGGCTGATCGCGGGCGTCGGCATGTTCGTCGCGTATGCCACCAACATGACGCTGCTGCCCGCGCTCATCAAGGTGTTCGCGCCGCCGGGCGAAGCGCAATCGCCGGGCTTTCCGATTCTTGCGCCCGTCGACGAGTTCCTCGACAGGCATCGCAAGCCGGTGCTGATTGGCACGCTCGTCATCGTGATCGGCGCGCTGCCGCTGCTCTTCAATCTGCGATTCGACTTCAATCCACTGCATCTGAAGGATCCGCACACCGAGTCGATGGCGACGCTCATCTCGTTGCAGGACTCGCCGGAAGGCGCGGTGAACGACGTCGCCGTGCTCGCGCCCTCGCTCGCCGATGCGGATGCCATCGCCGCGAAGCTGAAGAAGCTGCCGGAAGTCGGCAGCGCCACGACGCTCTCGTCGCTCATTCCCGGCGATCAGCCGAAGAAGCTCGAACTGATCAAGGCCGCCGCCGATCAGCTTTTGCCCGCGCTCGATCAGCAGACGGCCTCGCCCGTGACGGACGCCGTGCGCGTGGCGGCGTTGAAGCGCGTATCGAGCCAGCTCTCGCTCGCCGCCGACGAGCATCCCGGTCCGGGCGATAAGGAAGCGAAGCATCTGTCCGAAACGCTCGGGAAGCTGGCGCAAGCCGACGCCGCGACGCGCGATCGCGCCGAGCATGCGATGGCCGAGCCGCTGCGTATCGCGCTCGCGCAATTGCGCGCGCTGCTCACGCCGGCGGAGATCACGCGCGAAACGCTGCCGCCGCACATGGTCGCGTCGTTCGTGACGCCGAACGGCCAGGCGCTCGTCGATGTCGCGCCGAAGATTCCGCCTGGCGTCGATCCCAACGACGACGCGCTGCTCGCGCACTTCGCCGATGCCGTGCAGAAAGCCGAGCCGAACGCGATCGGCGGGCCGATCTCCGTGCGTCATTCGGCGGAAACGATCATCAAGGCGTTCGAGCAGGCGGCGCTCTATTCGCTGATCGCGATCGCGGTGCTGCTGTGGATCGCGCTGCGCCGTTTTGGCGACGTTCTGAGAACTTTGGTACCGTTGCTCGTTTCCGCGATCGTCACGCTGGAATTGTGCGTCGTCTTCAGGATGCCGCTCAACTTCGCGAACATCATCGCGTTGCCGCTGATGCTGGGCGTCGGCGTCGCCTTCAAGATCTATTTCGTGATGGCGTGGCGTTCCGGCCAGACCCGGCTGCTTCAGTCCAGTCTCACGCATGCCGTTATGTTCAGTGCGGCCACGACCGCGACCGCATTCGGCAGCCTGTGGTTTTCCCATCATCCGGGCACGTCCAGCATGGGACGGCTGCTGGCGCTGTCGCTCTTTTGCACGCTGATCGGCGCGGTGGTCTTTCAGCCGGTATTGATGGGCAAGCCGCGCAAGGTGCGCGCGGCGGCGCGCGCGAAGCTCAGGGCGGCGCAACGACATGACAACCTAAGAGGAATTGAAGAATGAAGTCGGGATCGACGGCTTTGACCGCTCGTGCTGTGCGTAAATTGGGCTTGAGTCTCGCGATTGTGGGCGCGCTCGCGACGACGGGATGCGCGACCGGCCCGGATCGCAATCCGAAGGATCCGCTCGAACCGATGAACCGCAAGATCTTCACGTTCAACGACACGCTCGATACCTATGTCGCCAAGCCGGTCGCGCAGTTCTACGTCGATTACACGCCGAGCCCGTTCCGCACGGCCGTCAGCAACTTCTTCTCGAATCTCGGCGATTTCTCCAACTTCGCGAACAACCTGCTGCAGTTGAAGATCACCGATGCGACGCAAGATCTGATGCGTATCGCGATGAACTCGGTATTCGGCATCGGCGGTCTGATCGATATCGCATCGCCGGCGGGTCTGCCGAAGCATCATCAGGATTTCGGGCTGACGCTCGGGCACTACGGCATGCCATCGGGACCGTATTTGGTGCTGCCGCTGCTCGGCCCGAGCTCGTTCCGCGACTCGGCGACGTGGCTCGTCGACTGGCGCGTGAATCCGTTGAGCTATTCCGATGCGGAGATTCGCTGGCCGCTCTTCGGCCTGAACTTCGTGAGCGCGCGGGCCGACCTGATCGGCGCGACCGATCTGCTTTCCGCTGCCGCCCTCGACAAATACGCGTTCGTGCGCGACGCGTATACGCAGCGGCGTCAGTATCTGCTGACGGGCGGCGGCGCGAGCTCGCTGCCCGACTACGGCGACGAAGGCGCATCGGCGCCCGAAGGCGCGAGCGCGCCGGGCGAAACCGGCGGCGGCAGCACGGAGCAAGGCTTGCCGACGTATGTGGATCCGGGCGCGGCGGCATCGCCGGCCGGTGGCGTCGGCGGGAAATCGCCTGCGCCGGAAGAGAATGCGCCGAAGACTCAGCCGTCGCCGAGTTCGAGCAAGGCGCAGGGATTGCCGCAGTACGACGATCCCGCAGCGCAGCCTGCGAAGTGACGAGCTTGTAAAACGAAACGGGCGCTTCGGCGCCCGTTTTCTCTTTAGTGTGCGGCTTCTTCCGCGACTTCTTCGAGCAGGTCGTCGCCCGACACTTTCGGCGCTTCGACGACGCCCTGATCGCGGCGATAGGCTTCGAACAATTCATCCGCGTAGCGAATTTGCGTCCGGCCGTGCGGCGAGGGCTCGCCCTGTTCGTTCAGATTGACGAACACCATCTTCTCGACGGTCAGAATGCTTTTTCGCGTGATCTTGTTGCGCACTTCGGCGCGCAGTGTGATCGACGTGCGGCCGAATTGCGTCGCGGTGATGCCGAGTTCGATGATGTCGCCCTGCCGCGCCGAGCTCACGAAGTTGATTTCCGACATGAACTTGGTCACGACGCGCTGATTGCCCAGCTGCGAGATGGCGTAGATCGCGGCTTCTTCGTCGATCCAGCGCAACAGGCTGCCGCCGAAGAGCGTGCCGTTCGGGTTCAGGTCTTCGGGCTTGACCCATTTACGGGTGTGGAAATTCATTTGCGGTACCTCGCTTTCATTGCTGCGCGCGTCGCGGAGTTCTTGTAGACGCGCGCCAGATTAGGGTTTTCCCTGATTATACCGAGATGAGGGTTAACCCGCAGAAAGCAAGGGATGAGACCGAAGCGCTATGCCACCACCAACGCCCGCGCCGATTCCATCGCGTGCCGCGCCTGCACGAGCGTCGCGCGGGCGGCGCGGGCATCGGATGCAAGGCGCAGAAGCGCGCCCAACTGCGCGGGATCGCGGACCAATTCGCGCAAAATCGGACCGATCGCCGTCGTGCCGTCATCGCGCAAACCGGCCGTCGCGGCGGTCGGCAACGTTCGCCACGCGGGATCGACCACGGCGCGGCACACTGCGAACGGCAAGCCGCGCGCCGTCGCGATGGCCCCGGCGATATGCGATTCCATATCGACGGCCAGCGCGCCCGTCGACGAATGCAGCGAGCGCTTTTCCGCCTCGGTCTTGACGGGCGCCGTGACGCCAGCCGTCTTGCCGCGCCGCGTGACGCGCTCGACGGGCGTGCCCGCGAACGCATCGACGATGCGCGCCGACCACGCCGCATCGGTATGCAGCTCGCCGAAAGGACCGCACACGCTGTCGGCGACGATCAGCGCGCCCGGCTTCAGATCCGGTGCGAGCCCGCCCGCCGTGCCGAAGCTGACGATTCCCGAACAGCCGCGCGTGAGCGCATCGGACAGCGCGCGCTCGAGCAGATCGGCGCGCGCCGCGAATACGACATCGACGCCGCGTCCGCGCACGATCTTCGCCTCGAACGCCATGCCGGTCACGGCGACGACGGGCGCGTTCACATCGCCGCCGTCACGCGCGTGAGCCCGTCGCGCGTCAGATTGCGATAGCGCGCGAGCGCCCACAGCGGGAAGAACTTGCGATAGCCGTGGTATCGCAGATAGAACACGCGCGGAAAACCGGTCGCGGTGAAGCGCGTTTCATCCCACAGGCCGTGCTTTTGCTGCGTCTTCAGCAGATAGCCGACGCCGCGCGCGACCGCCGGATGCTCGACGAGACCGGCCGCCATCAGCCCGAGCAGCGCCCACGCCGTCTGCGACGCGGTGCTCGGCGCCTGCTCATAACCGCGATAGTCGAGCTTGTAGCTGTCGCCGTCCTCGCCCCAGCCGCCGTCGTCGTTCTGGATGCCGATGAGCCAGTCCGCCGCGCGCTTCATGCGCGTGTCCGTCGGCGCGACGCCCGCCGCGTTCAGCGCGGACATCGCCGACCAGGTGCCGTAGATGAAGTTCATGCCCCAGCGCCCGTACCAGCTTCCGTCGCGCTCCTGATCTCGCACGATGTACTCGAACGCGCGACGCGCCGGCTCGCTGTTCAACGACGTCTCGCCGAGTTGCGCGAGCATCGACAGGCAGCGCGCGGAAACGTCGACGGTCGGCGGATCGAGCAGCGCGCCGTGATCCGAGAACGGGATGTTGTTCAGGTAAAACTGCGTGTTTTCGGGCTCGAACGCGCCCCAGCCGCCGTCGCTGCTCTGCATGCCGACGACCCATTCACGCGCGCGCGCAATCGACTCGCCGTACAACGCGGTGCCGTTTTCGCGATCGGCGCGTTCCATCGCCATCGCGACGACGGCGGTGTCGTCGACATCCGGATAGTGCGGGTTCGCGAACTGGAACGCCCAGCCGCCGGGCCGCACGTCCGGGCGGCGCGAAATCCAGTCGCCGCGCACGTCGAGAATCTGCAGCGGCACCAGCCAGTCGAGGCCGCGCCGGACCGCCGCGCGCGCCTTCGGCACGCCGGTTTCGAGCAGCGCGTGCGCCGCGAGCGACGTGTCCCACACCGGCGACAGACACGGCTGGCAATACGCTTCGCCGTCGTCGGCCGGGTCGATGACGAGCAGCTTGTCGAGCGACTTGCGCGCGATCGCGCGGTTCGGATGCTCGGGCGGATAGCCGAGCACGTCGTACATCATCACCGAGTTGGCCATCGCCGGGAAAATCGCGCCGAGGCCGTCCTCGCCGTTCAGCCGCTCGTCGACGAAACGCACGGCTTCATCGATCGCGCGTTCGCGGCCGGCTTTCGGCAGAAGCGGATCGGCGACGCGCAGAATCGAATCGACCACGCGGAAAAAGGCGAACCAGCCGCGGCTCTGGTGCCCGGCGCGCGACGGCATCCCGGTATTGACCGGCGGATTCGTGAACACTTCGTCGATACGCACGCCGCGCGGATTGCGGGCGCGCGGGCGCTTGGCGTTGAGCACGAGCATCGGCACGATCACCGTGCGCGCCCAGTACGACACCTTCGACAGATGGAACGGGAACCACATCGGCAGACGCATGATCTCGACGGGCATCATCGGCACCGCGCGCCACGACACGACGCCGAACAGCGCGAGCAGGATACGGGTGAACACGTTCACTTTCTCCGCGCCGCCCGCGGCGAGGATTGCTGCGCGGGCGCGCTCCATGTGCGGTGCGTCGGGCGAATCGCCGATCATCTTCAGCGCGAAATACGCCTTCACGGTCGCGGAGACATCCATCGCGCCGTCGGTGAAAAGCGGCCAGCCGCCGTCCTCGCGCTGAATGCGGCGCAGATAGCGGCCGATCTTCGCTTCGAGCTTTTCGTCGGCGGTCTCGCCGAGATAGTGGACGAGCAGCACGTATTCGGCGGGAATCGTTGCGTCCGCTTCGAGTTCGTAGAGCCAGTAGCCTTCCGGATGTTGCGCCGCGAGCAGCGCATCGGTGGCGTGGTTGACGGCGGCGTCGAGCGGCGCGCCCGAAACCTGCGCGCCCACGGCCGAAAGGGATAAATCGTTCATCAGCGTTCCATCGATTGATTCAACAGCGCATCCGCGGCCTTCTGGCCGGAGCGGATCGCGCCTTCGATCGTCGCGGGCAGGCCGGTCGCCGTCCAGTCGCCCGCGAGCGTGAAATTGCGCCAGCGGGTGCGCGTGGCGGCCCGCAAGCCTTCCTGCGCCGGCACGGCGGCAAACGTCGCATGTTCATCGACGACGACTTGCCAGGGCGGCGTCGGCACGGCGGGCATCCGCACGGCCTTCGCCGCTTCGCGCCAGACCGCCTGCGCGAGCTCTTCGCGCGGCGTCGCGAGCCATTGGCCGGCGCTCGACAGCGTGACCGAGAGCCGTCCGTCGGCCGCGAAAAGCCGGTCCGACATGCCGTTGACGAGACACGTCAGCGGCTCGAAGCCCACGGGTGCATCGACGGCAAAATGCACGGTGACGATCGCGCGCGATGCGTCCGGCGCGCTCAACCCCGGCACGAGGCGCCGGGCCGCATCGGGCGGCACGGCGAGCACCACGCCGTCGCCGGGCGCGAGCGTCAGCGGGTCCGCGCCGTCGAAAGCGAGCGAGCTTACACGCTCCGTCGAATCCGTGCCGGATACCCCGACGGCCGCGACGCGCGAGCCGAGCCGGATCTCCGCGCCGCCGTACTGCAAGAGCCGCAGCGCGGGCTCGACGAACGCGTGCGACAACCCGCTTCTCGCGATGAGCGGACGGCACGCCTGGCCGCCTTGCGCGACGGTTTCGCGCAGCAGGCCGGCCGCGAGTTCCGCGCTCGCCTCGGACGGATCGGCGTTGAGCATCGCGCGCAAGAGCGGGCGCGCGAGCAGGTTCCATACGCGATCCTTGCGCCGCACGCATTCTTCGACCGTGCGGCCCGGTTTCGCCCACAGGAGCGGCAGAAACGGCAGGTAGTCGGCCGGCTGCGTGCCGGGCACGCGCGCGTCGGCATCGAAGATCCAGCGCGGCAGGCGTCCGGACGACATGCGGATCGTCCACGCGTCGCCGCTCGCGACATCGAAAAAAGGATAGTCGGGCTGCGTCGGGCCGATCAGCGTATCGGTTGCGCCGATCGCGCGCAGGTACGCCATCGTCGATTGGTAGCCCGAAAGCAGCAGATGATTGCCGTTGTCGAGCGTGACGCCGAGCTTCGTATCGAAGAAAGAGCGGCAGCGTCCGCCCGCGTGAGGCGCGGCGTCGAGCAGCACGACGCGCGCGCCGCGCCGTTGCGCCTCGACCGCGGCGGCAAGACCGGCGATGCCCGCTCCGACGACGAAAACCCGCCGGGACATCAGATCAGATTGCGCGCCACGATCCACAGCAGGCGCGAGCGCGGCGTCCGCACGCGCGTGCGCGGCAGGTCGAAACCGCGTTTGAGATTGGCGTCGAGCACGGTGCGATACGCCGCCGACATGATGCGCGGCGCGCGCACCTGCGAGCGCGGCGAAGCCGCCATGATCGCGTCGGACTGCGCGTAGTGGCCCTTCGCGCGCTCGGCCAGCACGGCGCACACGCGCGGCAGGCGTGCGTCGCCGACGATGCTCGCCGGATCGCTCGTCGAAATGCCTTCGCGCGCGAGCAACTCGCGCGGCAGATACACGCGGCCGATTTCGGCGTCTTCGTCGATGTCGCGCAGGATGTTGGTGAGTTGCAGCGCGCGCCCCAGATGATGCGCGAGCCGCCGGCCGGCGTCCTCGTGCATCCCGAAGATCCTCACCGACAGCCGGCCGACGGCGCTCGCCACGCGGTCGCAATAGAGGTCGAGCGTGGCTTCGTCGGGTGCGACGATATCGCCGGCGGCGTCCATCGCCATGCCGTCGATCACGGCGTGGAAGTCGTCGCGGGAAAGCCGGAAAGCCTGGATGTGCTGCGTGAGCGCTTCGAGCGATTTCTTCGGCGCGCCGGCGTAGCACGCATCGATGTCCTCGCGCCACTGGTCGAGCGCGAGCGCGCGCTCGCGGCGCGGCAGCGTGCCTTCGTCGGCGATGTCGTCGACCGCGCGGCAGAACGCGTAAATCTGGTACATCGCGTCGCGCTGCGCAGCCGGAAGGATACGCATCGCGAGATAAAACGAGCTTCCCGACGACGTTTTCGCGGCGTCGGGGGCAGGATCGTCAGCGATGATGTTGGAAACGGCCAAGACGAACTCCGCTGTGGCGCCCCCACGGGCAAATTAAGAGATCGGGCGCCGGACCCGACGCGCGCGGAACCACCTGGCGCTGAGCGGGACGATCAAGGAAGAAAGCCGGCGCGAGCCGGCTGCGACTGCGCCGGAAGCGGCAAAGAGTATATCAATACTTTGCCCGATTGCGCCGGAGCCGCGCGGGACATGGCGCGGCGCATCGGGCGCGGTTTCAGGGGCGGATTCAGGCGCGTTTTCAGGCAAATCCCACCGAGCGATTGCGCCCTTCGCGCTTGGCCGTGTAAAGCGCCGCATCCGCCTCGTTGATGAGCGCTTCGTACGACGACGTCACGCCGGTACGCGCACGCGCCACGCCGACGCTCGCCGTCACGGGCACGCGCGCGTTCTGCACGTCGACGGGCGTCTCGCCGATCTCCCTCCGCACTTTCTCCGCGACGATCATCGCGTCGTCGAAATTCGTGCACGGCAAGAGCAGCGCGAATTCCTCGCCGCCAAAACGCCCGAACACGTCCTGCACGCGCACGGCCTTGGCGACGCGCTCGGCCATCACGCGCAGGACCGTATCGCCGACGAGGTGGCCGCGATCGTCGTTGATGCGTTTGAAATGGTCGAGATCGAAGAGCAGCATCGACAGTTCGCCGCCGTAGCGATGCCAGCGCTGGAATTCGTCGCGCAATCGCAGCTCGAAATAGCGCCGGTTCGCGATGCCGGTCAAGCCGTCGCGGTCCGCGAATTCCTGCAGTTTCGCGACGGCTTCGTCGCGGGCGCGCTGCATCATGCTCGCGTGCGTCACGTCGGAAATCGTCACGCAGACGGCGCGCACGTCGCCCTCTAGCGTGAGCGGCATGAACGTGCAGTCCTGCTGCATGTAATCGACGCCGCCGGTGATCGGCCGGTCGTGGTCGAACTTGAAGAGATACGGGCGCTGCTCCCACGAACTGAACGCGAAGCTGCCGAGCTGGAACACGCTTTCGACCTTGCGCGTGAACCACACGCGCGGCAGTTCCGGAAAGCTCGCGAAAATCGATTTGCCGATCACTTGCTCGGCCGTCTTGCCGCTGTGGTCCTGCATGAAGCGGTTCCACATCAGCACGTTGAGGTCGCGATCGAGCACGAAGATGCCGAATCCGACACGCTCGATCACCAGCTCGCTCAGCAGATGGCGCAGGTCTTCCATTCGTCAGAGGCTCGACAGCAGCGCATCGAGCGCTTCGCTCAGATGCGCGATCGCGTCCTCGGCCATCAGCATCACGAGATGCGCGCGAAAACTGTGGTCTTCGAGCGCGAAATTCACTTCGAGCAGGAGCGCCGTCTTCCACGCGAGCATCGCGGGCTGAAAGACCTCGTCGAGCCCGATGTCCGAGCCGAGCATGCCGGGCGGCGAAAAAATCGGCGAACGGCCAAGGCGGTCGAGAATGCACGAAACGCACGCGCCCATCAGCACCGTCGCGATATCGAAGACGAGCTCGGTGCGCGTCGTCGTCGTGTACGTGGACTTCGTGTAGGGATCGTCGACGAGCGCGCATAGCTGATCGACGCTGCCGCTCTTGCAGAGCACGATCGCCTCGCCCTTGATGTCCGAGCGGAAGCCCTGGCGCACGGCGGTGACGGTATCGGTGATGCCGGTCATCTCCGAAAGCGCCGCGGATGCCTCCGCCACGCTCACGACGCGCACGCGCGGCACCGACAGCTCGATGAAGGTGCCGAGCAGCTTCGAAAGACGCGTCGCCGCCTGGCCCATCGCCATGTTGGCCACTTCCTGCAGCGCGTCGCGCTGATCTTCGTTGAGGGCGGTTTCAAGCATGGAGACCGTACTCCTTCAATACGGGGCGCAGCGCTTCGGGCGTCACCGGCTTCGGCAGGAAGGCGATCGCGCCGAGCGCGCGTACGCGTTCCTGGGCCATCGGCTGCACATCGGCGGATACGACGATCACGAACGTATTCAGATCTTCGTGCTGCAAGGCGTCGAGAACCTGATAGCCCGTCATGTCGGGCATCGTCAGATCGAGGAACATCACCGAGGCGCGGCCGGCCCGATAGTGCTCGAGCGCCTCGCGCCCGTTGGTCGCGTAGGAGATCTCGACGTCCCAGTCCGGGGGCAGCGCGCGCGTCAGCACCTTGCGCGCGAGCAGTGAATCATCGGCAATGACAATCGGCAACGGCATGGTCGGCAGGATCTTTTAGGCTGTTTTCGGGCGGAGAACGGTCGTGTCGACGGACACGGCGGGCTCTCGTATGGATTACGGCATCCGCGCAGCGATCTTTATAGCGATGTTCACGGAAGAACCGGCGTGAGCCCTTGGGCCCGGCGGGAATGCGGGCGCTGTCGGAGATGCAGGTCGGCGGCGATGAGCCAGGCGCGTCGCCTGTCGACGTCGGCTCGCCACGCGGCGGGCGGGCGCTGTGTAATCAGCGCGCGCCCAGTGCGCGATGGATGCTGGCTCTCGATCGGCGTCATGTTGCCTGCCCCGTGCGTGATCCGGAGATCCCGGACCTTGGCCTTTTTCTCCTCGCTCGGTCGCGCTGCCTGCCCGCATTTGCCGGGCAAGCGGTACTTCGCCCCGACGCGCGCCGGGAGGCTGCTTGTATTCCCCGGCCGACGCTCTCAGCGGCGTTTCGGATCGGAGGATTGCATTGTCTGATTATCAGAATGTCAAAGCAACTCGATGAGGCGCCGAGCGAGAATTAATATGATGAAATAAGGTTCGATACGGGTGAATTCTGCTCGATGTGTTCCGATGCGCTGTCAGTCCATGCTTTTGTGTACGTTTGCGCTTCCAAGAATCTCGCTAACTGCGCGCCGCGTGCAAGCTTCGTTCGACGGCCGGGAAGGCTGAATCGCGCCGATCCGGCATGCTTCGTGCGTCCTAGTTGCGGTTGCACCGTCCACGCCCGCTACCGCGTACGAAAGGTACGGGCCATGAGTAAGTTTTCCAATTCGCTGCCAAAAATGACGCTGCAACGTGAGGAGTCCGACGCCGTTCCCGCCGCGCAGTCGTGGCAGGAGGAACCGCCTTTTCCGGTGGTGCCCGAGCGCAACTTCGCCGCGCAGCGCCTCACGCTCTACGCGTTGCTGGTCGCGGCGGTCGTGCTGCCGTGCGTGTACGTCGCCATCACCGCATACACCGATTACCACGCGCGCGTCGCCGACGCCTCCGATCTGGTCGCGCGCAACGCCCGCGTCGCGGAAGAACACGCGCTGAAAGTCTTCGATCTGAACGTGACGCTCAACGAGCGCATCGTCGATCTGCTCGACGGCCTCGACGCCGCCGCGATCCGCCGCGAAAGCGCCACGATCCATCAGCGCCTCAAGGCGATCAGCGGCTCCTATCAGCAAGTTGCGGCGGCATCCGTGTTCGGCGCCGACGGCAAGCTGCTCGCGACGAGCCGCATCTGGCCGACGCCCGACATCTCCGTTGCCGAGCGCGACGATTTCGGCGGCCTGCGCGCCGGCCAGAGCCAGCGGATTTCGCGCGTGATGGTCGGCCGCGTCGCCGGCGAGCAGGTGTTCAACACGGCCATCGCGCGGCGCACGCCGGCGGGCGCGTTCGACGGCATGGTGACGATTGCGCTGCGCCCATCGTATTTCAGCGCGTTCTATCGCGAGCTGATCGGCGATAACCCGAGCGTGTCGCTCGGTCTGACGCGCGCGGACGGCGAAGTGCTCGCGTGGTATCCGCCGCGCCCGGCCGATCGCATGGCGCTCGCGGCCAGCTCGCCGCTGCGCGAGGCGTACCGCGCGGGCGGCCGAAGCGGCGTCGTCAGGATGGTTTCGGGGCTGGACGATCAGCTGAAGATCGTCGCGTTCCGGCGCGTCGGCGGGTATCCGGCCTATGTATCGAGCGGCTATCCGATCGCGACGATCTGGTCGGCATGGTGGAAGCATCTGAGCGTGCTCGCGCTCTCGATCTTCGCGCCGTGCGTCGTGCTGTGGGGCGTAATCGCGCAGTCGTTGCGGCGCCTCGCGACCGAAGAGGAAGCATGGGAGCGCTGGCAGGCCGAAGCGTCGATGCGCCGCTCGATCGAATCGGCGTATCGGCAGGCGCGCAAGATGGAGGCGCTCGGCAATCTCGTCGGCAGCGTCGCGCACGACTTCAACAATCTGCTGATGATCGTCTCGACCAACGTGCAGATCGCGCGGCGGCGCGGCGCGCCCGGCCTCGATCGCGAACTCACGGCGATGGAACGCGCGCTGAAAAGCGGCCAGTCGCTCACGCGGCAACTGCTCGGCGTCGCGCGCAAGCAGCCGTTGCGCAGCGAGATCATCGCGATCGGCAAATGGGTGCCGGCGGGGCGCGAGTTGCTGCGCGCATCGCTCGGTGCGAAGGTGGCGCTCAGCGTCGAAGTCGCGCCGGAGGTGTGGGCGATCCGCGTCGATCCGGCGGAACTGGAGCTCGCGCTCATCAACGTCGCGGTGAACGCGCGCGACGCGATGCCCAACGGCGGCACCTTCACCGTGCGCGCCGGCAACGTGCGCTTTCGCCACGAGGACGGCTTTCCGATCACCGGCGAATTCGTGCAGATCACGCTCGAAGACAACGGCTTCGGCATGAGCGCCGAAGTGCTCGGGCGCGCGTTCGAACCGCTTTTCACGACCAAGCCGAAAGGCATGGGCACGGGCCTCGGCCTGCCGCAGGTGTTCGCGTTCTGCGAGCGCGCGGGCGGGCTCGCGACCATCGACAGCGCGATCGGCGCGGGCACCGCCGTGCGTCTGTACCTGCCGCGCGCGACGGCGGCGGCGCCCGGCGCGGCCGCGAAGCACGAACAAGCGGCGTCGCAGGAAGCGGACGGCTTGCGCGTGCTGCTCGTCGAGGACAACGAGGAAGTCGCCGCCGGCACCGAAGCGCTGCTCACGATGATGGGCCACCACGTCACCTACCTCTTCAACGCCGATGCCGCCGCCACGATGCTCGAAGCCGCGCGCGCCGACGCATCGGCCGGTTTTCCGTTCGATGTCGTGCTCTCCGACATTCACATGCCGGGGCAGATGAACGGCATCGATCTCGCCGAAATGATGCAGCGCTTTCACCCGCGCATTCCGGTGATCCTCGTCACGGGTTACGCGGAAGAGCTCGACCGCGCGCGGCAGGTCGGCGCGCGCGTGCTGTCGAAGCCGTTCGACATCGCGCTGCTCGACGCGCTCCTGCGCGCGATCCGCGACGGCGCGACGCCTTCCGATCTGCGCGCGGCGCGTTCGGTCGATCGCTGAACCGCCCGCGCTGCAATCGACTTTTGCACGCGCGTTTGTAAAAGCGCCGGCTCCTTTTCCCGCGCCGTGCCGCTCGCGCCGGTTCACGCGCATCCGGCACGCGAGTTGCGTGAATGCCGACATGCGCGGCGACCGACGTCGCCGATTTTCGGAATTCGCCCATCCGCAGGAGGCGTACATGCGACACACCGTCATCGGAGTTTTCGACACCTATGCGCAGGCCGAGGACGCGCGCTCGGCCCTGATCGCCGCCGGCTTCCTGCGCGCGGATATCGAACTGCAGGCCAATCCCAAGCGCGACGATGCAGCCGCGCCGTCCGACATGCCCGATGCCGTCACGCATCAGGAGCCGGGCGTGCTCGCCAACATCGAGCGCTTCTTCAGCATGCTCTTCGGCGGACGCGATCAGCCGCCGGAAGTCGCGCACTATTCCGAGGCCGTGCGGCGCGGTGCGATCCTCGTCGCCGTCGAAACGCCGAGCGTCGAGCAGGCCGACATCGCGCGCGCGACGCTGTCCGATCAGGGCGCGATCGATATCGATGAACGCGCGGCAAGCTGGACGACGCTCGAACACGGCACGTCCGCGGCGGCCGCCGATGACCGCGATCATTCGGTGCTCGACGAACTGGGCCTCGGACGCGGCAGCGCGGTGCCGGGACGCGAGCCGGTGAACGATCCCGACCAGACGCCGTCGCGTGCGCGGGCTTATCCGCACGCCGATGTCGGCGATCCGGCCGCGCTGACGCCGCGCGATTACGTCAGCGATCCCGCCGACGATCCGCTGATGCCGCGCGGCGGCATGTCGCAATCGCAGTCCCAATCCCAGTCGATGACGAGCGACGCCGAACGCACCGCCCGCGATCCGCTCGCCGGTCGCGACCCGGTCACGGGCCGGGATCCGTACGCGACGACCGGCGCCGATCCGCTCGCCGATCCGCTCGCCGGGACGCCCGCCGATCCGCTCGCCGGGACGCCCGCCGATCCGCTCGCGGCGCGCACCGAACTCGCGGGCGATTCGCTATCGGAGCGCGACGCCATCGCGGGCCGCGATCCGCTGCGCACGACCGGCGCGGTGCCGCCCGAGCGCGCTCCGTTGCCCGGCGTGCGTACCGACACGGCGTCCGAATGGCGCTCCGTCGAACCGCTGAGCCCGCTCGACGAACCCGCGACGCCGTCTCAGGCGGGCGCGGCGCGCGCGGCGGGATCGTCGCCCGATCCGGTTGTCGCTTCGGCGGGAACGCAGGCGGGCGGTCCGGTCGGACCCATCGGAAATCCGCAAAACGTGCCCAATGAATTCATGGAGTACGAAGACGACTTCCGCGCCGATTACGCATCGAAGTATTCGGCGACGGGCGAGCCTTACGAGGACTATCAGGGCGCGTATCGCTACGGCGCGACGCTCGGCAACGACGATCGATTCCGCAGCCGCACCTGGGACGATCAGATGGAATACGAAACGCGCCGCGACTGGGAGAGCAAGCACCCCGAAGGCGATACGTGGGAACGCTTCAAGGCGGCGATTCGTCACGGCTGGGATCGTGTGACGGGACATCATCACGTCTGAGTTCCGAGCCGCTCACGACAACGGCCCGCTTGCGCGGGCCGTTTTTTCGTGTGAACGGTGAGCGCTCAGGCCGCCCGATCCCGCACCCATGCGACGTACTTGTCCATGAACGTCTGCAGATATTTGCGCGTGTCTTCGCTCACGATATTGCCGTTTTCGTCGATGCGCTTTTCGTCGTGCTTGATGTACATCTCCGGCTGATTCATCAGCACGATGTCGAGGTACGCGCACACGCCGCGCAGATGCGACTGCGCGATCGCCGTGCCGATCGCCCCAACCGACGTCCCGATGATCGCGCCCGGCTTGCCGCCCCACGCGCTTTGTCCCCACGGACGCGAGCCCCAGTCGAGCGCGTTCTTCAGCACACCGGGAATCGAGCGGTTGTATTCCGGCGTGACGATCAAGAGGCCGTTTGCTTCGGCGATCTTCTGCTTGAACGTGCGCGCGGCTTCGGGAAAGTCGCTGTCGTAGTCCTGGCTGTACAGCGGCAGGCTGCCGATGTCGAGAAACTCGAACGAGAAATCGCCCGGCGCGAGCGACACGAGCGCATGCGCGAGCTGCTTGTTGAACGAACCCTGTCGCAGACTGCCGACGACCACCGCGATCTTTAAGGCCATGAGATCTTCCCCGTCAAAGGTATGAAAAGGCGGATGAAGCGTTCCGGACAACGCCGTCCTCGCGACGACGCGCGTGCACATGATAGGCGCATCGCGGGTCGGCCGTCTTCAATGCGCGCAGTCAATCGGGACTATTTTTGCGATGAATCGAGCAATGTACCTCGCGCCGCGCCACTACGCGGTTCACAGTGAGCTATCCCCATGGTTATCCACAGTTTCTGTGGATAAGTCGAGAGTAACTTTCATTCCGATAATTTTCTGATTCAACCACGAAACAAAGCGCCCCAAGTCGCGCAAAAAGGTCGTACGAATCGGAACGCATCCTTGCTGATCGCGTAAAAATCTCCGCATTAAGTGAGCGATTACTTGCCATCGCGGGCCCGCATTCATCCACTCTGAACAACAATGTGTTGGCTCAATCAGTATTTTTGTCCAATAGGAATCCTCCTAGACTGCCTCTCAAGCGTCGGCCCGACGCACACGCATCCAGGAGATTCAAATGAAAAGCTCATTGATCGGCGGTCTCGTTTTGTCGGCGCTTCTCGCCACCGCGCCCGCTTTTGCGCAATCGACGCCTGTGGGCAAGACCCGCGCCGAAGTGAAAGCGGAGCTACAGAGCGCGCGTCGCGCGGGCGATCTGGATGCGGTCAACGCGCTGAGCTATCCGCAATTGCGTCCTTATCAGGAACGCCACGCACAGCTTCAGGCCGGCGTGCGCGACGGTTCCAGCGCGCACTGAACAGCAGCGATTTCGATAATCAGAGGAAGCAGTCTGAACTGGCCCTCCTCCACCGTCGGAATGAAGGTGGTTCGCCCGGTGCCCCCGCGCCGGGCTTTTTTTCGCGGTCAGAGCGAAGCCGCGTTCAGTACGCGCAGCCCGCGATGATGAGACCGAAGACCGGCAGCATGATGGCGAGCTCCGAGGGAAAAAGGTGAGACGTTTCGGGAGCCTCCCCACGGTGAGCCAGCCGATACAGCCGCGCCTCACTTATAGCCGGATCATCGGGATCGCGAAGCAATTTCGGCAGCTCAGTCACATTCTTAAGTGGACCACCCAAGCCGTTGTTCTTTAACGCATTCGACTTGCTTGACCACGATGCGGCGCGGCATGTACTTCGAGCCGCCCGGTCATCGTTTCGAAACGCGCCGGCTTCGGCTACGCGACGCGCTCCGCTAAAGGTGAGCAGATTCGGGAGTCAGGAAAAGGCCTTGTCGCCAGGCCGCGGCCCAGGAATAAAACCCAGTCGGCACAGCTACTTGCGCTTCCCGCGGTTATTTACCCGGGTCAAGGATACGCCTTGAGGTGAGGAAATTCGGGAGCCACTCGGCGGACGGAACGGCACTTGCTGCTCTGTCAGCCCTCGTACTTCTCACCCACCCCGGCAACATGACCATCAAAAGACCTTGGGCATACGGCGCTGCGGCGCTGGCTCTGATCGGCGGCGTCGCGACGCTGGCTGCATGCGCGTCGAACGGGGCGCGCCCAAGCGGCAACGACAACGTGCCCGAACCGTCGAAGGCCGTCGACATCGATCGCTATCTCGGTCACTGGCACGAGTTCGCGCGTTACGAAAATCGCTTCGAGCGCAATTGCGAAGCCGTCACGGCGAACTACGCGCGTCGCGAGGACGGGCTCGTATCCGTCGTCAACGCGTGCAGGCAAGGCGGGCTGAGCGGTCCGTACCGGTCGGCGGAAGGACGCGCGAAGATCGTCCCCGGATCGAATGGGACGAAGCTGAAGGTGTCGTTCTTCGGTCCGTTCTATGTCGGCGACTACTGGATTCTCGATCACGCCGACGATTACACGTGGTCCATCGTCGGCGAACCGACCGGGCGTTATCTGTGGATTTTGACGCGCGAGGCGAAGCCTTCGGCGGAGTTGCGTCGCACGCTGATCGAGCGCACGCGCGCGCTCGGTTACGACGTCACGATGCTGCGCGAAACGCAGCAAGGCTGACTTTTCAGCTTGCCTTGCAAGCGACGAGCAGCGAGTTCTGATTGTTCTCGGTCGACTGGCCAAGCACGTCGTAGCCGTTCGGACAGAGCGCCTTCGCGTTGTCCGTGCAATTGCGCCATCCGCCGTAGGCGGGGCATTGAATCTGTTGCGTCGGACGTCCGTCGGCGGAGAAAAGCGGCGGCGCGCTGCTGCATCCGGCGAGCGCCCACGCGCTGCCCGCCAGCATGATCGAAAGGCCGAGTTTTCTGCCGAGTTCCGTCGCGCTTTTCATCCGCTACCCCTTTGATTCTTGGTCGTTATTTTTCGATTTCGGGAGTATGCCACGCGAAGCTTTCGCGACAATTCGCCTGTTCGCAAAAGTGCGTCAGACGGCGATGCCGAGCGCCGCGATCTTCTTGTACAACGTCGCCCGTCCGATGCCGATTTTCTCCGCCGCATCCGCGACCCGACCGCCGCTCGCGCGCAACGCATCCGAGAGAAAGCGCCGCTCGAAATCGGCCATCGCGTCGGCGTACGACACGTTCGGCGGCTCGTCGCCTTCCTGGGCGACGGGTTCGGCCTGCGCCGCGATCGCCACTCGCCCCGCATCGATGAACGCGGAGAGCGCGCGGGCGTCGATGTGCTCGGTTTCGGACAGCATCAACGCGCGTTCGAGCGTGTTGCGCAGTTCGCGGACATTGCCGGGCCAGGAATACGCCTCGAGCAGTTGCAGGCCATCTTTATGCAGCACGAAATGGCCGACGTGCCCCGGCCGCGTATCGGCGGACAGGTCTTCGAGGATCGCGTAAGCGAGCGCTTCGATATCGGCGAGCCGGTCGCGCAACGGCGGCGCGTGGATCGTCAGCACGTTCAGCCGATAGAACAGGTCCGCGCGAAAGCGTCCCGCCGCGACGAGCGCGGGCAGATCGGCGGAGGTCGCCGCGATGATGCGGACATCCGCGCGCACGATGCGATTCGAGCCGAGCGGCTCGAACTCCTTGTCCTGCAGCACGCGCAGCAGCTTGCCCTGAAGCGGCAGCGGCATATCGCCGATTTCGTCGAGGAAAAGCGTGCCGCCATCGGCGAGTTCGAACTTTCCGACGCGCCCTTTCCGCTCCGCGCCCGTGTACGCGCCCGCCGCCGCGCCGAAGAACTCGACTTCGAGCAGCGTGTCGGGGATCGCCGCGACGTTGACGGTCACGAGCGGCTTACCCGCGCGCGTCGACGCGCCGTGGATCGAATGCGCGAGCAGTTCCTTGCCGGTGCCGGTTTCGCCGAGCAGAAGCACGGGCGAATCGACGAGCGCCGCGCGCCGCGCCTGACGTTTCACTTCGAGACTGACCGGGCTCGTGCCGACGAAGCTCGAAAACGTATACTTCGCGCGCCGCGCCTGCGCGAGCGACTGGCGCGTCGCGATCAGTTCCTGCTGCACGCGCGAGTAATGCGCGAACAGCGGCGTGAGCGCCTTCATCTCGTCGAAGAGCGCGAAGCCGATCGCGCCGACCGTCGCGCCCGAGTCGTCCTTTAGCGGCAGACGCGTGACGACGAGCGGCTCGCGATCCGTTTCCAGCACGTCGAGCAGAATCGGCTTGCCGGTCGCGACGACCTCGCGCATCAGGCTGTTCGGAATCACCGCTTCGCAGTCGAGTCCGATCGCGTCGAGCGGATCGTCGAAGCCGAAGCGCGCCGCGTAGCGCTTGTTGATCCACACGACGCGCGCGTCCGCGTCGACGATGAAGGTGCCTTCGCTCAGATTCTCGAAGGTCTTGAAAAGCGACTCCATCGCGCGGCGCATCACGTCGCTGTAGTCCGCCGGCACGTTGATCCAGTCGTTGCGCATGGCGCCCAAAGTCTCCGTTTTCTCCATATCGAGACGACTATCTCAATCCGGAGACGCGCCCGCTATCCGCATCTGCACTAGTTCTCAATGCTGTATGCAGCTGTTTCGATAGACGAGGATGTCTCCGTTCGGAGACATTTTCCTGAAACCTTGCGATGTCATCTTCCCCTGATGCCTGTCGCGCCTGAGTTTCAGCACACTGGCACGGAAAGTGCATTTTGCACGCGCGGTGCGTTATCCATGCGCCGGCAGCGCTTCCAGAAGAGGCGCGCTGACAGTTTCAAAGAACAACCATCACGGAGACTCAATGTCGTTCATCATCGTGCTCGCCGCCCTGGCGTTCCTGATGCTCGCCGCCTATCGCGGCTACAGCGTCATTCTTTTTGCGCCGATCGCCGCGCTCGCGGCCGTCCTCCTCACCGATCCCGCTGCCGTCGCGCCCGTTTTCTCCGGCATCTTCATGGAGAAGATGGTCGGCTTCGTGAAGCTCTACTTTCCTGTGTTTCTGCTCGGCGCGGTGTTCGGCAAGGTCATCGAGCTGTCGGGATTCTCGGAGTCGATCGTCGCCGCAGCCATTCGATACATCGGCAAGTCGCGCGTGAATGCGGTGATCGTCGCGGTGTGCGCGTTGCTCACCTATGGCGGCGTGTCGCTGTTCGTCGTCGTGTTCGCGGTGTATCCGTTCGCGGCTGAGATGTATCGGCAGAGCAATATTCCGAAGCGTCTGATGCCGGGCGCGATTGCGCTGGGCGCGTTCTCGTTCACGATGGATTCGCTGCCGGGCACGCCGCAGATTCAGAACATCATCCCGACGACGTTCTTCAAGACGACTGGCTGGGCCGCGCCGTGGCTCGGCGTGATCGGTTCGCTGTTCATTATCGTCGTCGGCCTGGCGTTTCTCGAATGGCGCCGGCGCTCGGCGATGGCCAAGGGCGAAGGCTACGGCACGTCGCTCGTGAATGAGCCGGAGCGTGTGGAATCGACGTCGCTGCCGAATCCGATGCTCGCGATCGCGCCGCTGATTCTCGTCGGCGTTGCCAACTTCGCGCTGACGAAGTGGATTCCGACGTGGTATGGCGCGAGCTATACCGTGCCGCCGGAAGTGCTGCCGGGCGTGCATGCGCCTGTCACGACGGCTGTCAAAACCGTCGTCGCGATCTGGGCGGTGGAAGGTGCGTTGCTGCTTGGCATCGTGCTCGTTCTGCTGACCGCGTTTTCGCGCGTGAAGGAGCGGTTCGCGGTGGGGACGCGGGCGGCCGTTGCGGGGGCGCTCCTCGCGGCGATGAACACGGCTTCCGAATATGGCTTCGGTGGTGTGATCGCGGCTTTGCCAGGGTTTCTCGTGGTCAGCGATGCGCTCAAGAGCATTCCCAATCCGCTCGTCAATGCGGCTATCTCCGTTTCGTCACTCGCGGGGATTACGGGGTCTGCTTCCGGCGGGATGAGTATCGCGCTTGCTGCCATGTCGGATACGTTTATCGCTGGCGCTCAAGCTGCACATATTCCTTTGGAAGTGCTGCATCGCGTTGTGGCTATGGCCTCCGGTGGTATGGATACGCTGCCGCATAACGGTGCTGTTATTACTCTTCTGGCCGTGACCGGGCTCACGCATCGCGAGTCTTATCGCGATATTTTCGCTGTGACCATCATCAAGACTTTGGCTGTGTTCTTTGTTATCGCGGTTTATTACGCGACCGGCATTGTTTGATTTTTTTCGGTTTACGCCGGATCCCGTTTTCTTAGTGGTCTATTAGCGTTGCCCCTGTGCGGGGCGGCACCTACTTTCTTTGCTGCTGCAAAGAAAGTAGGCAAAGAAAGCAGCTTTTCAAGCCCGCGGTCACACGCACGTTGGGTAGTACTCTCGTCCTAGGCGGCACTCGCCTAAAGAGTGCCCTCATCACAATAACGGGGCTTGGATCGCGCACGGTCTGCCGCCCGAAACCGTTGAGAACGCTGGTTCAGCACGAAATGGCTTCGGCACAGCGCTACGCGCTGCCGCCGGGTCCGCAAGGGAAACCAACGTGAGGCAAGTGCAGTGAGATGGAGGCGTTAGTGAAGAAGCGCATGCATCCCCGCTTGACCGGTCGGCCGCGAAGCGGGCTGGAGCTATTTGGTGCTGAACCAGTTTGGTATGTGGTGCGATGTTACAGACCGTGCGCGAGCCAAGCCCGATTAGGTGTTTGAGGGCACTCTTTAGGCAGCCCACGATGGACGAGAGGACTACCCAAATTGCGTGTGACCGCGGGCGTATCAGTAGCTGCTTTCTTTGCTTACTTTCTTTGCAGCAGCAAAGAAAGTGAGTGCCGCCCCGCACAGGGGCAGTGCCAATAGACCGACACGAATACGGGATCCGGCGAAAAAAAGAAAAAACCCTAATTTACGCACAGCAAGCCAACACACCAAACTCCACAGAACCCGATCAAAACCCCGGAAAGAAGGAAAAAACCCGCATATGACCCAAACCGCATTGAACAAAGCGCTCGCCGGCAAGACGGCATTGGTCACCGGCTCGACGAGCGGCATCGGCCTCGGCATCGCGACGGCACTCGCACAGGCAGGCGCGAATCTCGTGCTCAACGGTTTCGGCGATATCGAAGGCGCGCTGAAGCAGATCGAAGCCACCGGCGTGAAAGCGGTCCACCATCCCGCCGACATGACGAAGCCCGAAGAAATCGAAGCGATGATCGCCTTCGCAAACGAGCAATTCGGCGCCGTCGATGTCCTCGTCAACAACGCCGGCATCCAGCACGTCGCGACCATCGACGAATTCCCGGTCGATCGCTGGGACGCGATCATCGCGATTAACCTCAGCTCGGCGTTCCACACGATGCGCGTCGCGCTGCCGCAAATGCGCGCGCGCAACTGGGGCCGCGTCATCAATATCGCGTCGGTGCACGGGCTCGTCGGCTCGGCGGGCAAATCGGCGTACGTCGCCGCGAAACACGGCATTCTCGGCCTGACCAAAGTCGCCGCGCTCGAAAACGCCCGCACCGGCGTGACCGTCAACGCAATCTGCCCAGGCTTCGTGCTCACGCCGCTCGTGCAGAAACAGATCGACGATCTCGCCGCCCGCGACTCGCTCACGCCCGACGCGGCCCGCGCCAAGCTGCTCGGCGACAAACAGCCGTCCGCGCAATTCGTGACGGCGCAGCAGATCGGCGATATGGCCGTGTTCCTCTGCTCCGATGCCGCCAGCGAAATGCGCGGCTCGGCGCTGCAAATCGACGGCGGATGGAGCGCGCAGTAACTAACGCGCCCCTATCGGCGACAAATCGCCACACTTGAGCGTTTCAGTCGGATTCCCCTAAAGATTGTGGGGCCAATCGCCGTTATGTCCTTGTAATGAGACGCGCGCCGCCTTCGAAAAGCGGCGCGCGACGCGAAGAAGAATCAAGGACATCATGCGCAATAACCAGCCCGTAACCCAGCAAGAGTTCGAATTCCCCGCCTCGGCGATGCTCGTCTCCGCCACCGACCTTTCCGGCAACATCCAGTACTGCAATCCGGCTTTCGTGTCGGTGTCGGGCTTCTCGCGCGACGAGCTGATCGGCCAGCCGCACAACCTCATCCGGCATCCCGACATGCCGCGCGAAGCGTTCGCCGATCTCTGGTCGACCGTGCGCGCCGGCCGCTCGTGGACCGCGCTCGTCAAGAATCGCCGCAAGAACGGCGATCACTACTGGGTGCGCGCGAACGTCACGCCGGTGATGGACCACGGCAAGGTCGTCGGCTATCTCTCCGTGCGCGTGAAGCCGACGCGCGATGAAGTCCGCGACGCCACCGCGCTCTACGCGCAGATCAAGGCCGGCAACGCGTCGCGACGCCTCGTGCGCGGCGCGCTCGTGAAGAACGGCATCGCGGGCAAGCTCGCGGCGCTCGCGAACCTGCCGGTGAGTTCGCGTCTCGCCACGGCTTTCGCCGCCGTGCCCGTCAGCATGCTGGTCGCGGCGCTGGCAGGATGGCGCGGCGCGCCGCCGCTGCCCTTCTGGATCGCGCTCGGCGTGAGTTCCGTTGCGAGCTTCGTGGGCTGGCTCGCGCTTTCGCGTCAGGTGGATGCGCCCGTCCGCACGATGTCCGGTTTCGCGGCGCGCATGGCCGCGGGCGATCTGACCGCCGACATGCCCGATGCGCGTCACGACGATCTCGGCGACGTGCAGCGCGCGCTCGGGCAGTTGAAGGCGAATCTCGCGGCGATCGTCTTCGACGTGCGCGGCCAGATCGGCGGCATGCTCGAGGCCGCCAACGAGATTTCGAGCGGCAACACGGACTTGTCGCGCCGCACGGAGATGCAGGCGGCATCGCTCGAACAGACGGCCGCGACGATGGATCAGCTCACGACGACCGTGCAAGGCAACGCCGACGCCACCGTGCGCGCGCTGGAAGTCGTCAAGGAAGCGCAGGCCGCGGCGGACGACGGCGGGCGCATCGCGAGCCAGGTCGAGCAGACGATGGCGGGCATCACGGCGGCGTCGCGGCGCATCGCGGACATCACCGATGTCATCGACGGCATCGCGTTCCAGACCAACATCCTCGCGCTCAACGCGGCCGTCGAGGCGGCGCGCGCGGGCGAAGCGGGCCGCTCGTTCGCGGTCGTCGCGACCGAAGTGCGCAATCTGGCGCAGCGCTGCGCGGCATCGGCGAAGGAAATCGAAGGCGTCGTCGCGACGAGCGTCGCGCAGATCGCGGAAGGCACGAGCCTCGTCGCGCGCACGACGAGCCAGATGCGCGCCATCGACGAAGCGGTGAACCGCGTATCGGCGATCATCATGGAAGTCGCGAAGGCGAGCGGCGAGCAGGCCGAGGGCATCGCGCAGGTGAATCAGGCGGTCGCGCATCTCGACGATTCGACCCAGCAGAACGCCGCGCTCGTCGAGCAGGCTGCGGCCACCGCGCAGCGCCTCGCGGAACGCGCGGTCGTGCTCGACGAAGCCGTGCGCCTCTTTACCGTGGCGAAGGCTTAGGATCGCTTGGTACTATCGGACATTGCCCACGAGGAGTGTCTCCGATGACCGCTGAGAACAATCGCACGGAAGAAGCGCGAGCGATGGAACGTATCGTCAACGCGACGCGCCAGGTTCAGTCCGCTTTCCTGGCGCTGCAAAAGCAGTTTCCGCCCGAAGGCGACGGCCGGCCTTCGCAGATGGCGCTGCAGACCTTCGACGCCGCGCTTCAGGAACTCGAAGACGCGCAAGCCGCCTTCGACACCATGCTCAACGATCTGTTCGACGGCAACCGCTAAATCGCCACGTTCTCGCGCGGGCCGTTCAGCGCGGTTTCATCGCCGGCGTCGTTGAGGCCCGCCCACGGCACGCCGTCGGCGGACTGGCGGCGCGCGGCGGCCACGCACGCTTCGACCAGCTCCCTGAACGACACCGCCGCCGAACTCGTACGCACGAGCACTTCGCCTTGCAGCGAACTTTCGGGGAAGATCAAGCCGACGATCAGTTCCGCCGACGGCGCGCGCTGATGCAGACGCCGCAGCAGGTTGCGCAGATACGGCGGCGACTCGGCGGCATCGAACGACACGACGCAGATGATCGTCACGCCGGCGAGATCGACCTCGCCGAAGCGTCCGCGCGAAAAGCGCTCGTAGCCCGCGAGGTCCGCGTACAGGCCGTGCTTGCGAAACAGCTGCACGGCGATGGTCGCCGCGAGATCGTCGAGCTCGCTTCTCCCCGCGATGCAGAGCACCGACGCCGTGTGGCCTTCCTTCTGCGCATCGAAGCGCGCGGGCGGCGTCTCGGGCGCGATGCGCGGCCCGTCGTCGGGCGATTCGAAACTCGCGGGCAAGTCCTCTTTCGGCGCGACGGTGACGGCCGTGTCCTCCGAATCCTCCAGCCCTTCGATGATGTCGAGCGCCGACTCGTTGATGCGCCGCAACTGATCCGCCGTGACGACGCCGCGCAGCACGTCGTTATGCGCGTAGCGCAAGCCTTCGAGCGCGACATCGTCGTAATACGCGATCAGAGAGCGTTCCTT
Organism: Caballeronia sp. ATUFL_F1_KS4A; assembly: GCF_023630905.1. Taxonomy (NCBI): domain Bacteria; kingdom Pseudomonadati; phylum Pseudomonadota; class Betaproteobacteria; order Burkholderiales; family Burkholderiaceae; genus Caballeronia; species Caballeronia sp. ATUFL_F1_KS4A. Next base: position 78,819 of record NZ_JALQEB010000033.1, read on the forward strand.
GAGCAACGTCTCGGCCTGCACGAGCGCCTCGTCGGGATCGTTCGCGAGCAGGCGCTGATAGAAGTTCTCGGCGGGCGTGAGCGCGGGCCGGTCGCCGAACAGCACGTCGAGAAATTCGAGGCGATCGACATGGCGGCCGAGAATCACGAGGCAGAGCGTGAGCGGCGTCGAGAGCACGAGGCCGATCGGCCCCCAGATCCAGCTCCAGAAAATCGCCGCGACGATCACCGCGAACGGCGACAGGCCCGTGCTATGCCCGTACAGCAGCGGCTCGACGACTTGACCCGCGACGATGTCCGTCACGCCGAAGAGCACGATGGTCCACACGAGCATCGCCCAGCCGGGACCGACGGCCGCCGCGAACACGACCGCGACGATCGCCGCGATCCACGTTCCGACATACGGCACAAAGCGCAGAAGCGCGGTCATCACGCCGAAGAGCAGCGCGCCCGGCACGCCGATGATCGCGAGCCCGATCGAAATGACGATGCCCACGCCCACGTTGATGCCGAGCTGCGCGAGGAAGTAGCGCGACAGGCGCCGCGCGGCTTCGTCCATCGCGGTCGTCGCCCGATGCAGGTCGCGCGAGCCGAAAAGCCGTATCAGCCGGTCGCGCAGATCTTCGCGCTGAAGCAGGATGAACACCGCGACCACGAGCACGATGCCGGTGGTTTCCAGCGGACTGATGATCGGCGACAGAAAGCGCTGCGCGAGTTCCAGCGGCGTCGGCGTGGGCTCGTGCACTTCGACGGGCATCGGCTGGTCGATCGGCGAAGCGGCCGGATTGTCCTCGTTCTTCGGCTCCTGCTCGCGCGCGGGCGAAATCCGCTTCAGCGCGCGCGATGCGCGGCCGAGAAACTCATCGGCGCGGCCGACAGTCATCTTCTGCACGGAATCGATCTTGCGCTCGACGGCGACCTGATACTTCGGCAGATCGCCCGCGAGCTGCGCGACCTGAGCGCCGATCAGCGCGCCGACCGCCGTCAGCACCGACAGCGCGACCACTACGGCGACGATCACGGAAGGCACTTGCCCGAAGCGCAGCCGCCGCAGGAAATCGACGAACGGCGCGAGCAGAAAGCTCAGCAGAATCGCGAGGATGATCGGGATCATCACCGCGCGGCCGAAGTACAGCGCGCAAATGACGATGACGCCTGTCACGAGCGACGCCAGCGCGCGCACGCCGGGCGCTTCCGGCGGCAGGATCTTCGCGGGTGGCCGGCGCGGCCCGGGTGCTTGCGGCATGGAAACGGCTCGCTTTTAGTGTGTGGTCGGCGTGGAACGGCCAGTGCGCAGGCCGGAGCAACGTTGCATTATGCAAGACGCGTGCCGTCGATAAGCCGTTCGCCGCGAATAAGGTGAGCGCCTCCGGGATTCAAATTCGGCTGCGATCGGTTCAATGGTGAGGCAATACGGGAGCGAGCGCGCCGGAACAAACGCTGGTCTGGTTGTAAGAAGGGTGATCGGCCAATGCACCGGCGCGCGGACTACACTGAATCACGCTCTGCATTGGAGTCCGCCATGAACGCGATCCGCGCTTCAGTCGTAGTCATATCGGCATTCGCCGTCACATCGGCGTTCGCGCAGCTTCATCCGAGCGCCGAAACCGACATGTACGCGCCGCAAAACAGCACCAAGCTCATGCCGAACGCGCCGCTCGGCAGTCAATACCCGACGCACGGCAACGCGCAGGCCGGCGAGCTCAATCTCAATCCGAGCGATCCGCGCGCGCAGCTCGTCAACGGCCTGCCGAACAACGCCAACAGCGGCGGATACGGTTCGCCGCTCGCCGGCAACAAGGCGAACGTGCCGCGCGGCGAATAAATGACGTGGGTCCGCGCACCGAAAGCGCGCTCACCATTCTCGTTTCGAGAATGGTGATTTGAAAATCGACGGGATTCTCCTCATCGCGGCAAGAACCGATACTCGATTCACAGGACGGGACGTCTCCCGGCCATCAACCGAATCAGGGAATCTGCCGTGAAGATCTATCACCATCCGCTGTCCGGGCACTCGCACCGCGCGCGTCTCTTCCTGAATCTGCTGGGCGTCGAACACGAAGAAGCGTTCGTCGATCTCGCCGCCGCCGCGCACAAGACGCCCGACTATCTGAAGCTGAACCGCTTCGGCCAGATTCCCGTGCTCGTCGATGGCGACACGGTTATCGCCGATTCGAACGCGATCCTCGTCTATCTCGCGAAAAAAGCCGGCAACACGAAGTGGCTGCCCGAAACGCCCGCCGAAGCCGCCGCCGTGCAGCGCTGGCTCTCCGTCGCGGCCGGGCAGATCGCGTTCGGTCCGGCCGCCGCGCGTCTCATCACCGTGTTCGGCGCGAAGTTCGACGCGAACGAAGTCATCGCCCGCGCGCACAACGTCCTCAAGGTGCTCGACGCGGAACTGGCGAATCGCGACTGGATCGCCGATATCGACGAGACCGCCGCCGCGCACCCGACCATCGCGGATGTCGCGCTCTACAGCTATATCTCGAGCGCGCCCGAAGGCAACGTCGACCTTTCCGCCTACGCGAACGTGAACGCGTGGCTGAAGCGCGTCGAAGCGCTGAAGGGTTTCGTTCCGTTCCAAAAGACGGCCGCGGGTCTCGCGGCGTAAAGTGAGCGCGGCGGCCGGCTCGCGCCGTGCCGCCGCGCCCGAATCGAAGAGGCATACGATCATGTCCGCTTCCGCGCTTGGCAATGTCAAACAGGTCGCCACGCCCTCGCCGTGGCATCGCGGCGAACTCGCAATTCAGAAGGCTTTGGGCGTCGACGAGCGCATGGACGGCGTCGGCCGGCGCGTCGTGCGCGATTACATGCCGGATCAGCATCGCCAGTTCTTCGGGCAACTGCCGTTCATCGTGGCCGGTTCCGTCGATGAACGCGGCGATCCGTGGGCAACGCTGCTCGCCGGGCATCCCGGCTTCATGCACGCGACCGATGCCAAAACGCTGTCGATGAGCCCCGCCCGCGATCCGCTCGATCCCGCCGACGCCGGCATGCACGATGGCGCGTCGATCGGCCTGCTCGGCATCGAAATGCACACGCGCCGCCGCAATCGGATGAACGGCGTGATTCATCGCGATGGCGCGAACCTCGCGTTCGACGTGGCCGTCGAACAGAGCTTCGGCAATTGCCCGCAGTACATCCAGTTGCGCGATTTCGAGTTCGTGCGCGATCCTTCCTTGCCGTCGCCGGTCGAGCCGCTCGAATCCGACGCCCTTTCGCCGCGCGCAAAAGCGATGATCGCGAACGCGGATACGTTCTTCGTCGCGTCGTATTTCGATCGCGAGGACGGGCATCGGCAAGTGGACGTATCGCATCGCGGCGGCAAACCGGGTTTCGTGCGTCTGTCGGACGACGGCTCGCTCACGATTCCGGATTTCGCCGGCAATCTCTTCTTCAACACGCTCGGCAACATTCTCGTGAACGCTCGCGCGGGGCTCGTGTTCGCGGACTTCGAAACCGGCGACATGCTGCAGCTCGCGGGCGACGCGGAAGTGCTGCTCGACTCGCCCGAAACCGCCGCATTTCAGGGCGCGGAACGGCTGTGGCGCTTCACGCCGCGCCGCATCGTGTATCGCGCCGAGGCGCTGCCCTTGCGATGGAAAGCGCGCAGCGACGGCGCATCGCCCAATTCGCTGATGACCGGCGACTGGACGCAAGTGGCCGAGCGCCTGAAGGCGGCCACGCTCGCGAACGTGTGGCGCACGTTTCGCGTGAGCAGAATCGTCGATGAGAGCGATGCGATCCGCTCGTTCCATCTCGAACCCGCCGATGGCGCGGGCATCGTTCCGCACAAGGCCGGTCAGCATCTGCCGATGCGCGTGACGCTGCCGGGCGAGGCGAAACCGCAGATTCGCACGTACACGCTGTCGGTCGCGCCGTCGGACGGCGTGTATCGCATCAGCGTGAAGCGCGACGGGCGCGTGTCGGCGCATCTGCACGACACGCTGAAAGCGGGCGACGTCATCGAGGCGCGCGCGCCCGCCGGAGACTTCACGATCGATCCGTTCGAGCAGCGTCCCACCGTGCTGATGGCGGCGGGCGTCGGCATCACGCCGATGCTCGCGATGTTGCGGCACATCGTCTACGAAGGCTTGAGGAAGCGCCGCGTGCGGCCGGTGTGGATGATCGTGTCGGCGCATTCGCTCGCGAGCCGCGCGTTCTCGCGCGAAATCGATGCGCTCGCGCAGAGCGCGGGCGGCGCGGTGACCGTGATCCGCGTGCTCAGCGACACGAACGGCGCGCAAATGGACCGCGATTACGACGTGTCCGGGCGCATCGACATCGATCTGCTGACGAGCCGTCTGCCCTTCAACGACTACGACTTCTATCTGTGCGGGCCGGGCGCGTTCATGCAGTCGATCTACGATGGCCTGCGCGCGCTCAATGTCGCCGATGCGCGCGTGCATGCGGAAGCGTTCGGTCCATCGGCGCTCAAGCGCACGGCGGATCGCGGCGCCGACGTCAAGCCGATGCGTCCCGCCGCGACCGAGCCCGTGAAGATCGAATTCCTGAAGTCGGGCGCGAGCGCGCAATGGCAGCCGGGCAGCGGCACCTTGCTGGAACTCGCCGAAGCGAGCGGTCTGTCGCCCGAGTTCAACTGCCGCGGCGGCACTTGCGGCACATGCCGGACGCGCATCGCGAAAGGCGCGGTGTCGTATGAAAGCGAGCCGGCGTTTCATGTCGGCGATGACGAAGCGCTGATCTGCTGCGCGATGCCCGCCGCCGAAGGAGACACGCTCGAACTCGATCTGTAACGATTGTGCCCCGCGCGCATATCCGTGAGAATGCACGGCATCTCAAGCCTGCATGTCTCGTGCTTTCCCATGGACCGTTTACAGGCAATGACGACCTTCGTCACGGTGGTCGAAACCGGCGGCTTCGCATCGGCGGCGCGCAAGCTCGACGTGTCGCCGTCGGTCGTGAGCCGCGTCGTGACGGAACTCGAAGAACATCTCGGCGTGCGCCTGCTCACGCGCACCACACGCGTCGTGCGTCTCACCGACGCCGGCAGCGGCTATTTCGAGGACTGCCGCCGCATTCTCGGCGAAATCGATAACGCCGAACTTTCCGCGACCGGCACGCATTCCTCGCCGCGCGGACTGCTTTCGATCACCGCGCCGGTGATGTTCGGCCGCCTGCACGTCACGCCGATCGTCCTCGATTATCTGGGCCGTTATCCCGAAGCGGACGCAAGCTGCTGGTTCGTCGATCGCGTGGTGAATCTCGTCGATGAAGGCATCGACGTGGCGGTGCGGATCGCGCAATTGCCGGACTCGTCGTTGCAGGCGATCAACGTCGGGCGCGTGCGGCGCGTGCTGTGCGCCTCGCCCGCTTATCTCGCGAAGCACGGCACGCCACGTCATCCGGACGATCTCGCGGAGCATGTCGTGATTGCGTCGACGGGTTCGTCGACGCCCCCGGAATGGCGTCTCTCCGACGGCGAGCGGCAGTTTCTCGTGCGCTCGCATCCTCGCCTGACGACGACCACCAACGACTCGGCCATCGCCGCCGCGCTCGCGGATTTCGGCATCGCGCGGCTCCTGTCGTATCAGATCGCGCAACACGTTGCCGACGGGCGTCTCGCAATCGTGCTGCCGGAGTTCGAGACGCCGCCCCTGCCGATCCATCTCGTGCATCGCGAAGGGCGTCACGTCACGCAGAAGGTCCGCGCATTTCTCGACCTCGCCGTGACGACGCTGCGCGCGAACGAATCGTTGCGCTGAGCGCGTTAAACAAACACGTCTTCGGTGACAAATCGTCCATCGCTCGCCGAATCGAACGGCCGTTAGCACGACTGCCGTGCAAAATGCCGGCAAAACATGCAACATAGCTGTCTCGAACGATCGCTTCGATCGCCGCGCTTTCGGCTTATCTGAACCCTTACCGGCTCACGCACCATGACGAATCCAACTTCTCCCGTGAATGAACGCCCGCTCGACATGATCATCTTCGGCGGCGGCGGAGACCTGGCGGCGCGCAAGCTGCTGCCGGCGCTCTACATGGCGCACACGCACTGCAACCTGCCCGCGGACACGCGCATTCTCGCCATCGGCCGCAAGGACTGGACGCGCGAGGATTACCTCAAGAATTTCATGGAAGAGCAGGCGCGCCCTTTCATCGATTCCAAGGTTTTCGATGCCCAGTCGTGGGACAAATTTCTCGCGCTCTTCGATTACGTGCGCATCGACGTCGAGAATCCCGGCGATTTCGAGCGTCTCGCACAGGCCGTGCGTCCTGGCTCGCAGCGCGTGCTGTATCTGTCGACGTCGCCGGAACTGTTCGTGACGATCTGCACCAACCTCGATAACGCCGGCATTCTCGACGAAAACGCCCGCGTCGTGCTTGAAAAGCCGCTCGGCCACGATCTCGCATCGGCGCGCGCGATCAACGATGCGGTCGGCAAACACTTCAAGGAAGAGCAGATCTATCGCATCGACCATTATCTCGGCAAGGAAACCGTGCAGAACCTGATGGTGCTGCGCTTCGGCAACGCGATCTTCGGCCCGCTGTGGCAGGCGCCGTACATCAAGAGCGTGCAGATCACGGTGTCGGAGACGGTGGGCGTCGGCAGCCGCGCGGGCTTCTACGATCACACCGGCGCATTGCGCGACATGGTGCAGAACCACTTGCTGCAACTGCTTTGCATTGTCGCGATGGAGCCGCCCGTCTCGCTAGATCCGGACGCCGTGCGCGACGAAAAGCTGAAGGTGCTGAAGTCGCTGCGGCCGATGACCGTCGCCGATATCGCACGCGACACCGTGCGGGGCCAGTACACGGCGGGCGCGGTCGGCGGCGAGGCGGTGAAGGGTTATCTCGAAGAGCAGAACGTGCCCGCCGACAGCCGCGCGGAAACCTTCGTGGCGCTGCGCGCGCATATCAACAACTGGCGCTGGGCCAACGTGCCGTTCTTCCTGCGCACGGGCAAGCGCATGCAGAATCGCCGCTCGGAGATCGTCATCGACTTCGCGGACCTGCCGTTCTCGATCATCCCCGAAGGCCCGCGCCATTACGGCAACCGCCTGACGATCACGCTGCAGCCGGAAGAATCGATCCAACTTCAGATGATGGCGAAGGAACCCGGCAGCGGCATGCACATGCAGCCCGTCACGCTCAATCTCGACCTGCAGCAGGCCATGACGCAGCGGCGCGCGGAAGCGTACGAGCGCTTGCTCATCGACGTGATTCGCGGCCGCCTCACGCACTTCATGCGGCGCGACGAACTGGAAGCGGCATGGACGTGGGTGGAGCCGATTCTCAACGGCTGGAAGGAACTCGGCGACCGTCCGCGCGGTTATACGGCGGGAACGTTCGGCCCGGCCGCTTCGAGCGCGTTGATGGCGCGCGAGAATCTCGCCTGGGCGGAAGAAGCCTGATTCACCGCATCGCGGCGTGCGGCCCCCGTTTCGAGGCCCACGCCGCGCCCGCGGCCATCACCGCGGACAACACCACGATGCCCGCGAGAATGCCTTCGAGCCGCATCAGCGCGGGCATCGGGTCCGACGACCAATGGTGGTCCTGCACGAACACCATGATGAACGCGATGCTGAACTGCCGTCCGACATAGCTCGCGCCCTGCGTGCCCGTCTGCACATGACAGCCGATCCACACGCCCACGCATAGCGCGATCATGCAGGCGAACGCGTTGTCGCCGAGTAGCGGCAACAGCGCGAGACTCGCCGCGCCCGCCAGCAGACAGCCGATGAAACGCTGAATCATGCGCTCGGCGATCGGCTTTCGCGTCGGCTTGCCGAGCGCCGATGTCGGCAAGATCAGCACGGCGACCGCCGTCACCATCGCCTGCGCGAAGCCGGGCAGATTCCACGCATACGCGATCGCCGCGAGGATCATCACCGACCATGCGCCTTGCCACGCGAGCCGCTTGCGCATCGCGAGCGCGGTCTGCTCGGCGCGCGCGAGGTGCGTCGCGTCGAGCGCCTGCACGGCGCGGGCGGCATCGGAAGGAATGACGGTGACGGTTTGCGCGTTGACGCCATCGACGCGATCCACGGTGGATGCCGCCTGCGCGCGCGGCACCGGCGGCGCGCCGCGCGAGTTGCGATAGTGCTGCACGCCCGCATGCACAAGCGCCGACACGGCCACGCACGCGGCCGTCCCGACCATCACTTCGGCGACGCGCAAGAGCGCAAACGACGCCGTCGCCGCCGCGGATTCGAGCCGATGCGCCTCGAACGTGACCATGAGCGAGGTCACGCCGCCGAGCACCCACGCGTAGCCCGCATCCGAAACGAGCGCCCGATACACCGACATCCCGACGATCGCCCCGAGCAGCGGCACGAAGAGCCACGGCACGTCGCCGATGATCGGCCCGGCGACCGCGCCGATCAGCGCGCCGGCGATCGTCCCGACCACGCGATGCACGCCGCGTTGCGCGCACGCCGAGAATTTCGACTGCATCACCGCGAAGCCGCTGATCGCGGCCCACCAGATGTTGCTCAAATGGAAAGCGTAGGCGAGCGCGACGGCAAGTCCGACGGAAAGCATCGCCTGCGTGGCGAAGAGCGCACGGGCGGGCGTCGGCCTGATCGCGACGAGTTCGCGCCCGAGCGCGGCGAAGGCGTCGCGGACGATGTGGACGAACGCGGCTGCGGCGGTTTCGTGCGGGATCGGGCGGGCGCTTCGGGAAGAATCGTCGGTCGGCATCGTTCTCGCGATTGTTCGGACGTCTGGCTTGAGCGTAGCCGCCGATCGTCCGGATGCAAAGCCGAACCGCGAAAGTGCGGCAAATCCGCTACACGCGCGAAGTGAGCAGACGCAGGCCCGCCGCGCCGAACACGAGCGCGAGACATGCATCGAGGCCGCGCTGGATGCGTTTGTACATGCGCCGCGCGGAGGCCATCGAGAAGAGCGCGGCATAGCCGCCGAACACGCATACGCCGATGCAGAGGCACCCCGCGACGACGACGAGCATGTGTCCCGGCCCTTCCCCCGCCGACGATCCGAGCGCCGCCACGGACATCCACACGAGAATCGCTTTCGGATTCGTGAGATGCAGAAGTGCGCCGCGCGCGTAGAGCCTGCGCGCGCTCTGCCCTTGCGCATCCGCCGACGAAGCGCGCAGCGGCGGCTTCAACGCCGCGCGTCCCGACTTGAACGCGAGCCACAACAGATACAGCCCGCCGCAGATCTTCACGCCGACGAGAAAGCCCGAGTACGCCGTCAGCGCGGCGGAGAGGCCGAGCGCGGCGAGCATCGCCCAGAAGAAGGAGCCGGACATCACGCCCGCCGCGAACGCGAAGGCCGCGCGCCGCCCGGACGTGCTCGCGATCGACATGATCGCGAGATTGCTCGGCCCGGGACTCGCGGTGCCGACGAAATACGCCGAATAAGCGATGAGCAGATTCGCGCTGAGCAAGGCGTGGCCGTTCATGGCGTGTGCGTCTCCGGTTCGGGTTTCGGGCAGTGTCGTCGAAGGCAGACGCGCGCGTCCATGAACGCTTCGCATTTTTGCGGGCAGGCCAGTTCCTTGCGCACGCACTCGCCGGTGCTATCTTTGAATGCGCACAAGCCCCTCTCACAAGGACACATCATGGCGAAAGTACTGGTTCTCTATTATTCGATGTACGGCCACGTGGAAACGATGGCGCAAGCGATAGCCGAAGGCGCGCGCGGCGTCGCGGGCACGGAAGTCACGCTCAAACGCGTGCCCGAAACGATTCCCGCCGATCAGGCCGCGAAGATCGGCGTGAAGCTCGATCAGCAGGCGCCGGTCGCGACCGTCGACGAACTCGCCGACTACGACGCGATCATCTTCGGCACGCCGACGCGCTTCGGCAACATGGCCGGCCAGATGCGCACGTTTCTCGATCAGACGGGCGGGCTCTGGGTGAAAGGCGCGCTCGTCGGCAAGATCGGCAGCGTGTTTTCATCGACGGCTTCGCAACACGGCGGACAGGAAACCACGATCACATCGTTCCATACGACGCTGCTGCATCACGGCATGGTGATCGTCGGCGTGCCGTATGCGTGCGCGGGACTCACGAACATGAGCGAGGTGTCCGGCGGCACGCCCTACGGCGCGACGACGCTCGCTTCGTCCGACGGCAGCCGTCAGCCATCGCAGAACGAACTCGATATCGCGCGTTATCAGGGCAAGCACGTCGCCGAGCTGGCCGCGAAGCTCGCCGCTTAAGCGACGCTCACGCCTCGACGTCGAGCTTCACTTCGTACAGCGACTTGCCGTTGAGGTCGTGCAGCGAGACCGTCAGCGCGCGGCTCGCGGGATCGATCTTCGCTCGGCCATAGAACTGCTGCATGGCCGCCGGCGAACGGTTCTGCGGATTGTCCTTCGGCACGCTGACATAGCGCAGTTCGGGACCGAACGTCATGTCGAGATCGTTCGGGCCGAACGTGCCCGCGTTGATCGGCCCGCCGACGAATTCCCAGAACGGCTTGAACTCGGTGAACTTCGCACGCGACGGATCGTAGTGCGTCGCCTGCGCGTAGTGCACGTCCGCCGTAATCCACACGACGTTCTTGATGTCCTCCTGCTTGATGAAGCGCAGGATGTCGGCAAGCTCCAGTTCGCGGCCGGACGGCGCGCCGTTGTCCGCGTTGGCCCATGCCTCGAAGGTGCCTTTGGGCACATCGGGGTTCGCATCGGGCTCGATGAGCGAGATCGGCATGTCGCTCGCAATCACCTTCCACGTCGCGCGCGATGCCTTGAGCGATGCCTTCAGCCACGCGGTCTGCTGCGAGCCGAGAAATGCCGAATCCGCGTCGAGACGCGTTTGCGTGTTCGGCGAGTTCGCGCCGCGATACGAACGCTCGTCGAGCATGAACACATCGAGCAGCGGCCCGAACTGAAAGCCGCGATACACCTGTTCCGGATCGAGCTGATTGATGCGATACGGGTTGTACTCGAACATCGCCTGCTTCGCGCGCGCTTCGAGCAGGTTGATCGAACGCGTCTGATAACGCTTCTCCGCTTCGCCGATCACTTGTCCCGGATACCAGTTGTTGCGCACTTCGTGATCGTCCCATTGCACGAGGAACGGCACTTCGGCTGCGAAGCGGCGCTTGTTTTTGTCGAGCTGGTTATAGGCGAACGCCGCGCGATAGTCGTCGAGCGTCTGCGCGACATGCGACTTCCCTTCGGTCACGATGTTCGTCCACATCGTGCCGTCGGGCAGTTTCACTTCCGGTTCGATCACGCTGTCCGCATAGATCTGATCGCCCTGATGGATGAAGAAATCCGGCGCTTCGCGACGCATCGCTTCATAGATGCGATAGCCGCCGAAGCGCTCGTTGATGCCCCAGCCCTGCCCCGCTTCATCGCCGGAAAATACGAAGCAGATCGGCTTCTCCGCTTCGATCGATGCCGTGCGCAGACGTCCCGTCACCGGCTCGCTGTAGGCTTTGCCATCGACGAGATCGGCGAAGCGCACGCGATAGAACACATCGGCGCCGGGCGGCAGGCCGGTCAGATCGACGCGCGCCGTGAAACCGCTGCTTTCGAGCGCGGCCGGTCCGATGCGCCGTTGAATCGTCCCGAAGCTTTCGCTCGCCGAATACTCGACGATCATGCGCGCGGGCCGGTCCGTGCGGCTCCAGACGATGCCGCTCGTCGCGGTGACGTCGCCGCTCATCACGCCGCTGGGTAGTTGCGGACGCAACTTGTCGGCGGTGACGACGACGGGCGCGACGCCTTGCGCGAGGGCATCGGCGAGACCCGCGCCTGTCAGGGCGAGGCCCGTGCCGGAAACGAGGCCCTTCAGCAAGGTGCGTCGGGACGGTTTGATGATGCGATCCGGCATGGCGAGCTTCCTCTCGAACTGAATGATGGGGTTGTGCGCTGCGTCGAATCGACGATGGTAAAGCGTAACGGTGTCGCTTTTGTTTCAACGCTCGCTTCATTACCCGCGCGGTTCGATGCGATCAGCACGCGGCGATTGCTGTGGCGGCTCACGGCATCGGCCACGCGTTCTTCCCAGAAACGCCAGTGCGTGGCTTTCGTGCGGCCTATCACGATGAGATCCGCGTCGAACTCGCGCGCCGCCTGCGCGATCGTGCGCGCGAGCGTCGTGCCGCCCGGCAGGTCCATCGTCACGCACATGCCGTTGATGCTCGATGCGCGTATCGCCTGAAGCGTGCGCTTCTCGACTTCGCGCGCGAGTTCGTCGACCTGCGCGAGCGCCGCGCCGAAGTCGTATTGCGCGGACGATATCGCCCAGAACGGCGCGCGGTCCACGACATGAAGCGCCGTGAGGCGCGCGTTGCATTCGCGGGCCCGCGCGATGCCGAGCGCAAGCGCTGCATGGCTGCCATCCGGTCCCACTGCGACGAGAACGTGTTGTTGCATGATGTCGTCTCCGGTTGAGTTTCGCGCGGTTCAGTGCATGCGCCACGCGCGCTTCACGGCATCGATCACGGCGGCTTCCGTGCAACTCATGACGCCATCCGCGACCACCGCCGATTCGCACAGCGTGAGCACATCGCGTCGCACGCGCTCGTCGGATACTTCCTGCGCGAGCTGATGCACGACATGCGGGTCGACGCGGCACACGTCGTCCCATGTGAGATACGAGCATCGCGTGAGATCCTCGCAGACCTCGCGCACGACGTCGTGCAACTCGCCCGCATAAAGCCCGAGCCGCGCATAGAAGCCGCGCCGTTCGAGCGCTTCGATTTCCGCGCTGCCGATATGCCCGTCCGCGATCAGCGACATCACGACGATGCGCGCGGCCGCGCGAGGACTGTCCGATGGATAGTGGCGCATGGCATTTCTCCTTCGATGAAACGTCGTCAATGAAAGGCAGTGCGATGGTTTCGTTCAGGACCGCGCCGCCCGGATGCCTTGCATCGTAGGCGCGGACAATGAGCGTCGAATGAGCGTGCGATGTCTGCGCGAGCCGCACAGCGGCGCCGAAAAAGCGTTGGCCTTGGCACGACAGTTCGCATCTCCGCGCGCCTGCTACTCCCGTTCTGTGCGCCTTGCCACACAAGGCTTTCGCACGCGCGATGCACCGACTGGCATGGCGGATGCATAAGGCCTGCCGTCGCGTCATGACTGCCTGCCACTGTTTGACGCGACCGGGCCGACGCCTCGCGCGCCGGCCCGTTTCTTCCGGCGCCGCGACGATGGTTCCGGCGGCACGCGCAGGCGCCAAGGAGATCGACATGAACAGCTTCGACGACGCCTTCGAAGCGCTGATCGGCAGCGAAGGCGGCTACTCATTCCATCCGGCGGACCCGGGCGGCGAAACGATGTGGGGCGTGACGGCGCGCGTCGCACGCGGCTATGGCTATGCGGGCGCGATGAAGGACTTGCCGCTCGATCTCGCGAAGCGAATCGCGAAGCAGAAGTACTGGGACCCGCTGCATCTCGACGAATTCGATCCGCGCGTCGCGTTCCAGATCTTCGATGCCAACTACAACGGCGGGCTCGTCGTGCTGTGGATGCAGAAGGCATCGGGCGCAAAGGAAGACGGCAAGTTCGGCCCCGATACCGTCGATGCCGTGAAAGCCGCCGATCCGATGCGCTTCGTCCTGCGCTTCATCGCCTATCGATTGCGTTATCTGAAGGGCCTGCATGCATGGCCGACGTTCAGCCGCGGCTGGACCGAGCGCATGGCGACGAATCTTCTTTTGGGAGCAGCATGATGGACTGGTCGAAAGTGGCGGCAACCATCGGCGCGAAGGCGCCTCTTCTCGCGGGTCTCATCGGCGGGCCCGTCGGGCTTGGCGTCAGCACGGCGGCCGCGATCATCTCCCATGCGCTCGGGACGCCTAACGATCCGGATATCGTCGCGACCGCGCTCAACGATCCCGCCGCGCTCGACAAGATCAGCCAGGCCGAAAACGCGAACTCGTTGCAGTTGCAACAACTCGTGGTGGCGGCGGCGCAGGCGCGTCTGTCGTTCGAAGCGGACATGGCGCGCATCTCGGCGGGCGACCGCGCCGATGCGCGCGCAATGGGCATCGCGAACAGGGACTGGGTGCCCAAGTTCCTCGCGATGGCCGTGACCGGCGGCTTCTTCGGCATTCTGCTGCTGATGGCGTTGCGCGCGTTGCCCGAGGCGAATCGCGATCTCGTGAACGTCGTGGTCGGCGCGCTCGGGACCGCGTGGATCAGCATCATCGGGTATTACTTCGGGACGTCGGCGGGCTCGATGCGCAAGACCGAACTGCTCGCGCAACCGAGCGTGCCGATCACGCCCGAAACGGCGGTGACGTTGCGCGATCCGGCGCCCGCGTCGGGCGCGAACGGCGATAGCGCGCATCGCGCATTCGTGCCGGGCGGGCAAGGCCCGATCTTCACGGGCGCGTCGTGAGCGTCATCGTGTCAGAGCTCAGTTGGTCGTGCAACGCGCATGTTGATCGGCGATGTCTGCGCATAAACCGGCGCTGAGCCGACTCCGAGTGAAAGCGCGGTGGCGACCGTTGCTGCTGACAGACTGAGAAGCCGTTTCGCGTCGAACTGAGTCATGTCGATTCCCCTTTCCTTGTGTCGATATCCGGTTGACGTTGCGAACGCTGGTCGCTGCAACCGTGGGGGGAATGTGGAGCTGGGGAATTAGGTAAAAGTGAGGATGATGCGGTCTGATCCCGAAAACGCTCACCTTTGCGTCATCGGCGATTCAGAAATTACCTTTAAACAAGGGCTGCGAGCGCCATTCGACACGCATTCCCGAAAACCCTCACCTTTGCGCGATCTCGCCGCGGTCAGATCACGTTCAACATCGACAACGCCGTCTCCTGCAACGGCGGCAGCACGCGGGCAAGCGCTGCCTCGGCGGTTTCCTTTCCGATCGGCATGTTCGCCGACAACGCCGCGACCACTTCGCCGTGCCGGTTTTTCATCGGCACCGCGATGCCGCGCACGCCCATCTGCAATTGCTGCTCGATCGCGACGTAGCCATCCACGCGCGCCTGCCTGATCTTCTCGTATAGCTTTTCCTTGTTCGTGATCGTGAGCGGCGTGAAGGGCTTGAACTCGGTCGCTTCGAGCCAGCCGCGCACCGATGCCTCGTCCATATACGCGAGCATTGCGATGCCGCCCGACATCAGCGCGGCCGGCACGCGCGCGCCGAGCACGAAGCCGGTCGTCATCACGCGCGTCGAACCATTGCGCGCGATGATCACGAGGTCCCAGTCATCGAGCACGCTGACATACACCGACTCGTGAATCAGCGCGCTCAATTGCTGCAGATAAGGCTGCACAATCCGCGGCAGCCGCGCCGACTCGAAATACGACCAGCCCATGCGCAGCACGCGCGGCGTGAGATTGAAGAGCTTGCCGTCGGTCTGCACGTAACCGAGATGCGCAAGCGTCAGCAGATAACGCCGCGCCGCCGTGCGCGTGAGGCCGGTGCGCGCCGCGGCTTGCGTCGGCGTCATGCGCGCGTGCTGATCGTCGAAGGCTTCGAGAATCGCCAGTCCCTTCTCCAGTCCGGCGATCCAGTCGCGCTTGTCGAGTTCCGGTTTAGTCATGCTTGCATGCTTGTTTAGTTATGGATGGGCCGATGTTTCGGCGCTCCATCAAAGTCAATTGCTAGTGCTAACCCCCAAAGTGATCGATTATCGGACACGCGCGTGCGATAATCGCGCAAAATTTATCATAAATCGTTGATCGAAAGGGGTTGCGCTTTTATTCTCCAATCACTTTCAGAGCGCGCGTATTGCGACAAACCAAAACGCTCCGCCGCTCGGCCAGATTCCAGGCTCAACTCCATAAACCCATTGTTCGGAGACATCTCTATGGCTAGCCCTAAGGAAGACGCGCACGGCGGCCGCCAGGCGAAAAAAGCGACCGCGAGCGGCTGGATCGGCTCGGCGCTGGAGTATTACGACTTCTTCATTTACGCCCAGGCTGCTGCACTCATTTTCCCGCAGTTGTTCTTCCCGTCGGGCAATCCGAAGGTGGCGATCATCGCGTCGCTCGCGACCTACGGCGTCGGCTACGTGGCGCGTCCCATCGGCGCATTCGTGCTCGGTCATCTGGGCGATACGCACGGCCGCAAGAACGTGCTGCTCGTCTGCATGTTCCTGATGGGTATCTCGACGATGGCTGTCGGCCTGCTGCCGACGTATCACCAGATCGGCATGGCCGCGCCCGCGCTGCTCGTCGTGTTGCGCCTGCTTCAAGGCTTCGCGGTGGCCGGTGAAATCTCCGGTGCGAGCTCGATGATTCTCGAGCACGCGCCGTTCGGCCGACGCGGCTACTACGCGAGCTTCACGCTGCAAGGCGTGCAGGCCGGCCAGATTCTCGCGGCCGCCGTGTTCCTGCCGCTCGCCACGTTCATGCCGGAAGACATGTTCAACTCGTGGGGCTGGCGTGTGCCGTTCCTGCTGTCGGCCTTCGTGCTGGTCGCGGGCTACATCATCCGTAAGGAAGTGCATGAAACGCCCGCGTTCACGTCCGAGGAATCGCATGGCGGTGTGCCGAAGTCGCCGATCAAGGAAGCGTTCGCCAACAGCACGCCCGACATGATCCGCGTCGTCTGCATGGCGCTGATGAACGTGATTCCCGTGGTCGCGACGATCTTCGGTGCGGCGTATGCGGTGCAGTCTTCCTACGGCATCGGCTTCCACAAGAGCGTGTATCTGTGGATTCCGGTCGTCGGCAACATCGTCGCGGTGCTGGTGATTCCGTTCGTCGGCAATCTGTCGGACAAGATCGGACGTCGCCCGATGATGATCGGCGGCTCGCTCATCTCCGGTCTGCTGGCCTTCGCGTATCTCTACGCGATCAGCATCCATAGCGTGCCGCTCGCGTTCCTGATGTCGCTGCTGATGTGGGGTGTCGTGTATCAAGGCTATAACGCGATCTTCCCGAGCTTCTATCCGGAACTCTTCCCGACCCGTTCGCGCGTTTCGGCGATGGCGATCTCGCAGAACATCGGCACGACGATCACCGCGCTGTTGCCCGCACTCTTCGCGGCCGTTGCGCCGCCGGGGTCGGACAACATTCCGCTGACGGTCGGCGCCATTGCCTTCGGCGTGACGATCATCGCGGCGATCGCGGCTTACTCGGCGCGTGAGACGTATCGCATCCGCCTGAGCGATCTCGGCAAGAAGGACGCCGTGCCGATGAGCCAGCAAGAATACGAGCGCCTGCGCGCCGATTCGATCTCCGTGGACAAGGTCGCGAAAGCGCACCACGCATAAGTTGACCGTGTTGGAGTGATCTTCCGGGCCCTTCGGGGCCCGTTTTTTTGCGTGACGCGATAACATGAATGCCTTCTCATCCATGACGCGGAGGCATGAATGGCCGGCTTCAACGAACGCATCCTCAACGGCATCAGCGTGTTCGCTGCGATCGTCGATGCAGGCACGTTCGCCGCGGCGAGCGATCGGCTCGGCATGTCGCAGCCCGGCGTGAGCCGCGCGATCGCGCGTCTCGAAGCGCGTCTGAAGATTCGTCTTTTCGATCGCACGACGCGCAGCGTTTCGCTCACCGACGATGGCCGGCGCTTCTTCGAGCACGTCATGCCGCATCTCGCGGGACTGGAGGAAGCGGCGGCCACGGCATCCGAAGGCGCGACGGCGGTGCGCGGCCGCTTGCGCGTGAACGTCGATCCGATCTTCTCGCGGCTTCTGCTCGGCCCGAAGCTCGACGCGTTTCTGAAGGCGCATCCCGATCTGCAACTCGAACTCATCACGAGCGACCGTCTCGGCGACATGATCGCGGATGGTTTCGATCTCGCCGTGCGCTTCGGCGAGCCGCGCGATTCGAGTCTCGTCGCGCGCAAGCTGCTCGACACGCCGGTGCGGACCGTCGCCACGCCGTCGTATATCAAGCGATGCGGCACGCCCGCTACCCCGCAGGCGCTCGCAGACGGCACGCATACGTGCATCGAGTTTCGCGATCCCGAAACGGGACGGCCGTTCGCGTGGGAGTTTCATCGCAAGAAGAAGCGCATCACGGTGGAAACGCACGGCCGTCTCACGCTCAACGATCCCGGCACGATGCTGAGCACGCTGCTCTCAGGCTATGGCGTCGCGCAGATTCTGCTGCTGGGTCACGAACATCTGATCGCCGATGCCAAGCTCATCGACCTCTTCCCCGACTGGCCCGACGAGCGCTTTCCGCTGTATGCGTTTTATCCGTCGCGGCATCATCCGCCGGCGAAGACGCGCGCGTTTCTCGATCTCGTCATCGCGCTGACGGGAGGCGTCAACGCAAACTCTTCTCGAACCAGTGATGCGCGTAAGCCTCGTCGCTGAACGGCGCGACCTCGACATAGCCGGATCGCCGATACAGGCCGATCGCTTCCCCGAGCGCCTTGTTCGTCTCCAGACGCACGGCTTTCGCTCCCTTCTTCGACGCGAGCCGTTCGGCCTCTTCGAGCAGCCGACGTCCGACGCCGAGTCCGCGTGCGCCGGCGCTCACCCACATGCGCTTCAACTCGGCCGGCGACGCGCCGTGGAACTTGAGCGCGACGCAGCCTATCGCCGCGCCGCGCAGCCTCGCAACGATCAGCGCGCCCTGCGGCGCCGTCAATTCGCGCGAATCGGCGGACAGGCTGACGGACGGATCGAAGCCCGCTTCGAAGCGCGCGTTCAACTCCGCGAAGTATTGGTCGATGCACCATTGCGCATCCTCGCTCGTCGGGTCTTCGATCGCGAAGCGCATCAGCGAAGGTTGCAGCAAGCGCTCGACTTCGGCCATCGCCGCGATCAGCCGCTTGCGCTGCGCATCGTTCAACGGCGCGAGCATGCCCCCGGCGACCGCGTCCGATAACCTTTCGAGTTCTTCACGTTCGGCGCAGCCCGCATCGGTGAGGCTCGCGCGGCGCACGCGGCGGTCATCGGGACGAGACTCGACCGCGACGAGACCTTGTCGCTGCAGCGCGGCGAGCGTGCGGCTCACGTAACCCGAATCGAGACCGAGACGCTCGCGCAACACGCGAAGATCGACGCCCTGCGCACCGATTTCCCAGATGAGCCGTGATTCGCCCATCGGACGGCCGCGCCCGAGAAAATGCTCGTTGAGCGCGCCGATGCCCTCGGCAACGGTGCGATTGAAGCTGCGAATCTGGCTGATGTCGGTCGGGTTCATATCTCTGACTCTAGTCAGAGAATCGCCCGGCGTCAATCAATGTGCTTGCGTCTCGGCTTCCACGCGCGTTTTCTCCCGGCGCCACGTCGCGGGCGGCTTGCCGACGAGGCGCTTGAACGCACGAATGAACGCCGCTTCGGATGCATAGCCGACGTCCTGCGCGACCGCTGCGATCGTCGCGTTCGTGTTGCGCAGCAGTCCGGCCGCGACCTGCATGCGCCAGTTGACGAGGTACTGCATCGGCGGCAAGCCGATGATCTCGCTGAAGCGCTCGTGCAACGCCGAACGCGAGAGGCCCACGCGCTCGCCCAGTTCTTCGACGGTCCACTCGTGCGCGGGCGCATCGTGCATGACGGCGAGCGCGCGCCCGACGAATCGGTCGCGCAGGCCCGCGAGCCAGCCGCGGCTTTCATCGGGCAGTACATCGACGTAACGGCGCACGGCATCGACGAACATCATCTCGCTCATGCGTTCGAGCATCGCTTCGCCGCCCGGCCGCTTGTGACGCGATTCGACGACGGCCTGCTGCATGAAGTGATTAATCCAGCCCTGCGCGCCCGATTCCTTCAGATGCAAGAGGCGCGGCAACGTCGCGATCAGCGGATTGAACGGACGCAGATCGCAGCCGAGAAAGCCGCATACGAGCATCGTTTCATACGCGTCGTCGGGGCGTCGATTGTTGCGCGCCTCGACCGCGTCGTAGGTCAGCGTGAAGGGCAGCTGATCGATCTTCATCGAGAACGGATCGATATCCGCTTCGGCGCGAATGCCCGGCGCGCTCGAAATCACATGCGCGTCGCCGTGCGGAAACACGATGATGTCGCCGCTCGCAAGACGCACCGGCGCTTCGCCGACGAGCGCGCCCCAGCAGTTGCCGTGCGTCACGACGTGATACTCCATCACATGCTCGCAATCCGGCATGACGATGCTCGCGATGTCGCGCGCGGGCGGCGCTTCGGCCGCCCAGCTTCGATTGCCGCTCACGTGAAAGAACAGCGCGCCGCGCAAGCGCACGGTGCGCAGCACGTCGGACAGGATGTCGAGACTCATGGCGTCTCCCGGTGATCGTAAGCATCGCAAAGCGGACGAACGGACAATTCGCGGCGACTTGCGGACAGGCGTCGAAGCGATGGTAACGGGATACTGCATCTGCCCGCTATCAGGGCGACGCTCGACACATCATCCGGAACTGGAGAACGAACCATGCATGCGTTGAATACATCCGCGGTCTGCGACGAGCCGGCCAAATCACAGCAACCCGATTTCGCCGCGATCAAGGCCCGCCAGCAAGCCACCTGGGCGAGTGGCGACTTCGCGGTGATCGGCACGACATTGCAGATCGTCGGCGAGATGCTTGCCGAATCGATCGATGTGCGCGCCGGCGAGCGCGTGCTCGATATGGCCGCCGGCAACGGCAATGCGACGCTCGCCGCCGCGCGACGTTTTGCCCGCGTGACGTCGACCGATTACGTTCCGGCGCTGCTCGAAAAAGGCCGTGCGCGCGCGCAAGCCGAAGGACTCGCGATCGACTTCGAGGTCGCCGATGCCGAGAACCTGCCCTTCGACGACGGCAGCTTCGATGTGGTGCTGTCGACATTCGGCGCGATGTTCACGCCGGATCACAGGCGCTCGGCGAGCGAAATGCTGCGCGTGGCGAAAAGCGGCGGACGCATCGGCATGGCGAACTGGACGCCCGAGGGTTTCATCGGCCAGTTGTTCAAGACCATCGGCGCTTACGTGCCGCCGCCCGCGGGGCTGCAATCGCCCGCGCTTTGGGGCACCGAGCCGCATCTCGTCGCGCTCTTCGGCGCCGAGGCAGCTGATATTCGTTGCGTACGCAAGTACTTCAACATGCGCTATGAATCGCCGGCGCACTGGATACAGGTGTTCCGCGATTTCTACGGGCCCGTGCATCGCGCGTTCGCGGCGCTCGATGCAGCGAAGCAGGCCGATCTCGAACGCGAGATCGGCGGCCTGCTCGAACGCTGCAATGTTGCGGGACCGTCTTCGCTCGTCGTGCCGAGCGAATACATGGAAGTGGTGATCGTCAGGCGTTGACGAGATGCGCTCGCGCGCGAATCACAGCGTGACGGGCTTGCCGCTGCGCGCGCTTGCGATGATCGCGGCGAGCGTCGCGGCATTGTCGAGACTCACTTGCGCGTAGTACTCGATGGCGGCGGCATCGTGCGTTGCGACCATGCGCGCGAAGCTTTCCGCCGCGAAGAAGAAGCCGCTTCCGGTGTCCGACTCGACCGTCTCGAACGGCACCGAATTCGGAATGCCGCGACGCACGCGCA
Organism: Caballeronia sp. ATUFL_F1_KS4A; assembly: GCF_023630905.1. NCBI lineage: Bacteria > Pseudomonadati > Pseudomonadota > Betaproteobacteria > Burkholderiales > Burkholderiaceae > Caballeronia > Caballeronia sp. ATUFL_F1_KS4A. The sequence goes on from NZ_JALQEB010000033.1 coordinate 100,139, forward strand.
TCTGGCTCGGCAGATAGCCGTATTGATCGCCCGCCGTCTGCGCGCTCGTGTGATTCAGATATTCGGTGTCGATCGTGCCCTGCGTGCCGATGATCGTCGCGTGCCGATGATTCGCCGCATCCATCGAGCACGAGACTTGCGCGCGGCGGCCATCGGCGTAGATGAGCGTCGCCATGAGGCTGATGTCGACGTTGCTGTCGGCCCATGTCGCGATTGCATCGACGCGTTGCGGCGCGCTGCCCATCACGAGACGAATGAGGCTCAGCGGATAACTCCCCGCATCGAGCAGCGCGCCGCCGCCGAGCTCGGGCTTCATGCGGATGTTTGCGCCGGGATTGCCGACGGTGAAGCCGAAGTTCGCCTGAATCGCGCGCACGTCGCCGATCGCGCCTTCGCCGATTAGCGCCATCATCGTCGCGGTCTGCGGCTGGAAATAGTATGGGAACGCTTCGAGCAGCAGCACGCCATTGCGATCGGCGGCCTCGAACATGCGCGCGGCTTCGTCGCGATCGAGCGCGAGCGGCTTCTCGCACAGGATGTGCTTGCCGTGATCCGCGGCCTTGATCGCCCACTCGGCATGCAGGCTGTTCGGCAGCGGAATGTAAACCGCGTCGATGTCCGGGCTCGCAAGCAGCGCGTCGTAGCTGCCGAACCATTTTTCGATGCCGTTTGCTTGCGCGAAGGCTTGCGCATTCTCGTCGCTGCGGCTCGCGACCGCGACGACGCGCACGCGCTCGCTCGGTCTCACGTCACGCGTGAATTGTCTGGCGATGTTCGCGCCACCGAGAATGCCGAGGCGCAGGACGGACGATGCTTGAGTGGATGACAAGGCGGGCTCCTGAATTTGTACCAAATGGTTCACCACGTCAAAGGTAACACAATCGCGTGCTTCAAGGCATGCACTTGTCGGGACGAACTTTCGTGCCGCGCCGGTCCGCCGGGACGTGGCAATTGTCCACGCGTTGATCGTCGCTGGCCTTGTCGCCGAGACGTTCCTTCAAGGTCTTCGGTTCCGGTGCGGCGGACGAAGCCGCAACGGGCGCTTCCGCTGCGTCCGTTGCAAGCGCGGCGCCGGTCCACGCGAGACAAGCGCATAGAAGAACGAGTGTCTTCATGACAGACCGCCATGAAAGATGAAACGAGCAGCTTCGCCGCGCGGCGAGCGCACGACGCCCCGCTTCTTGCGGTTTCATTCAGGCATGCATTCCGCTGACGACATCCTTCGCGCGCGCCGCCGACGCAACCGGACACAAGCCGCGCACCGCGACGATCAGACCGCTCGCGTCATCGCGGTTCCTGACGTCGAGCGTCGCGTGATGCCGTTGCGCGACGCGCAGCGCGATTGCGAGACCGAGCCCGCTGCCGTGTCCCGACGTCCCGACGCAACGATAAAAGCGGTCGCATACGCGATCGATCTCGTCCGGCGGAATGCCGGGGCCGGAGTCCAGCACGGTGAGCGCGATGCCATCCGCTTCGCGCCGCAAGGTCACGTCGACGCGCCCACCGTGCGGCGTGTGACGGATCGCGTTATCGAGCAGGTTGTTCACGAGGACGGCGAGCGCGTGCGTGTCGCCCATGATCGTGAACGGATCGTGATCGTCCAGCGCATGTTCGAGTTCCAGGCCGAGGTCGATCGATCGTGCTTCGGCCAGCAACGAGAAATCGCTCACGCGGAGTTCGCAGAGCGTGCGCAGGCTCATCGGCGCGATGGCCGCTTCGCGCGCGGCGTCTTCGCGCGCCATGCTGAGTAGCTGCTGCGCGAGATGGATGAGGCGATTCAACCGGCCGTCGATCTTCGCGAGCGTCGCGGCATCGACCTGAAGCGAGCCATCGCCGATTGCGCCCTGGATTTGCAGCTTGAGCGCGGTGAGCGGCGTGCGCAGTTCGTGCGCGGCATCGGCGACGAACGTGCGCTGCGCCTGCGATGCCTCCGAGAGACGCGCGAGCAGGCCATTCAACGCATCGACGAGAGGACGCAGCTCGTCGGGCATCGGCTTGTGGAAGACGACGGGCTCGAGCGATTCCGGCGAGCGCGCGACGAGCGATTGCGACAGCCAGCGCACCGGCGAAAGCCCGCGCGCGACGACGAGAAGCACGATCACGACGATCACCGGAATCAGCAATGCGAGCGGCCAGATCGTGCGCAATGCGAGCGCCATGGCGAGATCGTCGCGGATGAAATAAGGCTGCGCGACCTGCACGAAGCGATCCGGCTGCGCGACGCCGAACGCGCGCCAGCGATACCCTTCCCGCTCCGCCGATTCGAAACCGTCGCCGAAACGCGGCAAGGCGGGCTCGCGCGGCGAGTGATAGATGAGGCGGCCCGTCCGATCCCAGATGTCGATGACGAGCCGGTCATCCGCGATGCCGTGCAGTTCGGGATTGCGGCCCTCTGCAACGTCGTCGGCGGTGATGTTATGCGGCAGCGAGAGCGCGACGGTGCGCAGTTCGTAGTCGAAGAGTTCGCCGGCTTCGAGGCGCGCGGCGTCGAATATGCCGACGCCCGCAATCAGGCACGCGATGCCAAGGCTGCAGATGAGCCAGCCGAGCAGCCATCGGCGGATCGTTGTCATCCGATCCTCTTCAATCGATAACCGACGCCGCGCACCGTCACGATCTCATCCGCGCCGATCTTGCGCCGCAAGCTGTGAACGTGGACTTCGATTGCGTTGCTGCCCACTTCCTCGCCCCAGCCGTACAGTTTTTCTTCGAGCTCGGGGCGGCGAAATACGCGCGACGGCTCTTCGATCAGCGCCTGCAGCAGCGCGAACTCGCGCGGCACGAGATTGAGCGCGACGCCGCCCTTGGTCGCCTCGTGCGCGGCCGGATTGAGCGTCAGCTCGCCGTGCGAGTACACCGGATGCTTGTGCCCGGTGCGGCGTCTCAACAATGCGCGGACGCGAGCCGCGAGCTCGTCGAGATCGAAGGGCTTCATCAGATAGTCGTCCGCGCCGGCGTCGAGGCCGCGGATGCGGTCATCGACGGCATCGCGCGCCGTCAGGATCATCACGGGCGCGTCGCCGCCGTTCTTGCGATACGTGGCGAGCACGTCGAGGCCGTCGCGCTTGGGCAGGTTCAGGTCCAGCAGCACGAGGTCGTACACGCCGTTGCCGAGCGACAGCTCCGCGGCCCGTCCGTCCTGCGCCCAATCAACCGTGTAACCGGCGCGGCGCAACGCGGCGAGCACGGTCTCCGCGATCATCTCGTCGTCCTCCACCAATAACAGGCGCATGCACTTTCTCCAGGCTCAACAGGTCGCCGCCGATTGTCCGGCTTGCATGCTTAAGCGCCACTTAAGCTTTGCGCGCAGCCGCACATTATGTCCCCGATAACGCCTTGCGGCGCCGGCGGCTTAAGCATCGCATAAGGTTTGTCCACGCACTATACGTCGAGCGCGCCGATTCGCGGCCGTGCGGCCCCGGAGATGCCGATGCGAGCGTCCACTGTCGTTTCCCTGCGTGCGAACGCCGTGCTGATCGCATTGTGCGTCGCGGCATCGGATGCGGCGTGGCTCGCGGTCTGCGGTTGCACGGGCCATGTGCATGCGCTCGAAACCACGACGATGCGTCTCGCGACGCTCGGGAGCGCGGCAGGCATCGTCTTCATCGTGCGACGCATCGCCAAGCTCGAATTCGATGCGGCCAGAGCCGCAAGGCGCATCGCCTGGACCACCGACAGATTCGTCATCGACGGAACCTGTCCCGGCGCCTGGCTCGTGCAGCTCCATGTGGAGCTTCATCCCGACGGCTCACGGTCGAGCGCCGCGCACGCGTGTCCCCTCGCAGCGGCGTCCAGCAGAGTGCCACGCGGTCGGGCGTGACCTCGGAATCGCGCCCGACCTCCTTCGACCCGGCTCATGAGCCGGGTTTTTTTTGTCCGCGAATATTTACCGCGTCTCGCACTACACATTGCTTTCGCTCGCATTTCAATGTCCATTCGTTCGCTTACCTAAGCATCCCCGCCTGTTTCGTGCGCGGCGCGTGCGCGAGTTCGCGTGGGGCGGCATCGCAATCGTGTTGCTGCGCGTGGCGGAACCGCGGCGCGCGAGCGAATTGGCGCGCGATCGCGGCTAAAGGTGAGGCTTTTCGGGAGCGCGATTTTTCTTGCGAAAGTTGCAGATCGCAACTAAATTAGAGGCATTTGGTTGCGCCTCGCAACCGATGGAGAGGACATGGACTTCATCGACACACCCGTTCAATCGCGCGACAAAACCATTCTCGAACTGCGCGAATTCTCGCGCAAGCTCGTGCGCGAACTGGGCTTCATGCGCAACACGCTGGCCGACAGCGGACTCGCGCCTTCGGCAGTTCACGCGATCATCGAGATCGGGGCGACGCCCGGCATTCAGGCGCGCGACATCGCGCAAATTCTGCGGCTCGACAAATCCAACGCCAGCCGGCAGATCGCGCGGCTCGAAGCGGCGGGGCTTGTCACGCGGCAGACATCGAGCGAAGACGCGCGTTCGTCCGAGCTGTATCTCACGGCGAACGGACAGAAGCTGCGCAGAAAGATCGACAAGTTCGCGACGGATCAGGTTTCCGACGCGCTGCGCCGCATGGTGCCCGAGGATCAGCAGACGCTCGTGCGCTCGCTCGCGCTCTACGCCGATGCGCTCGCCCACGGTCACGAACACAAGATCTATCACAGGACGCATGCCGCGCATACGGAAAGCGCGCGCATCGTCGAGGGATACCGGCCCGGCTGCATCGGCGATGTGGCGAGCCTGCACGCGCGTTTCTACGCGCATCACGCGGGCTTCGGCGTGTTCTTCGAGCGCAGGGTCGCGACGGAATTGGCCGCATTCGCGGAAAGTCTGCCGGTCGAAGGCCGCGCGTTGTGGCTCGTGATGGAAGGCGAGCGCACGCTCGGCTCGCTCGCGATCGATGGCGATCTCACCACGCGCGTCGCGCATCTGCGCTGGTTCATCGTCGACGATTCGTTGCGGGGCAGCGGCATAGGCAGGCAATTGATGGCGCGCGCGATGAGCTTCGTCGACGCGCACTACGACGAAACGTATCTCTGGACCTTCAAGAGCCTGGACGCCGCGCGCCACTTGTACGAATCGTTCGGATTCACGTTGAGCGATGAAGCCGAAGGCACGCAATGGGGCACATCCGTGATCGAGCAGCGCTTCATGCGGCACGCGGCGCGATGATTCATCGGCGCAAGACGCGCGATGTCGGCCCTAGTCGTTGCGCGAAACGGCGCGCGCATTCGATGCCGAACGGCGTCGGACGCGCGCCGCGATCGTGCTGCACGTCGAAGCCCATGCGCCACGCCGCGATGCGCTTGCCGTAACAGGTGAGCGTTTCCAGGGACTGCATCACGAAGACGATTTCCGGCAGCGTCTCCGCATACAGCGATTCGGCATCGTCCTCGCGGCCTTCGGCGAACGCGTCGTAAATGGCGGCCTGACGATCGAACGCGTCGGGCGCGACGATCAGGCCATCGCAGCCCGCACGCAAGTTGTCCACGAGTTCCTGGCCACCGCGCCCGTTGAACACCGCGAGCGTCTGTTCGAGCGCGCGCAATCGTTCGATGGTCGCGCGGATCGTCACGGCCGGGCCCTCGCCCTTCAGCAAACGGAAGTTCGGCCGTTCGGCAGCGAGCGCGGCAATCGATTCCGCCGACAAACCCACGCCCAGATATTCCGGCGCGTTCTGAATGCCCGCGTTCGCGCCGGTCCGTTCGAGCACCGACGCGAAGAAGTCGTAGTAGAACGCTTCCGGCTCGCCGCGTTTGGACGGCGGTTGAAGAATGAGCCACGACGCGCCGCGTTCGAGCGCATGGCTTGCGAGCGCGACTTGTGCATCGACGCTGTCGCCGGTGATCGTGACCGCGAGCGGCGCGCGACCGGCGATATGCGCGGCGCATACGTCGATCATCGTGCGCTTCTCGTCTTCCGACAGGCGATGCACTTCCGTCGCGAGACCGAGCGTGACGATCGCCGGCGCGCCCGCCGCGAGGGTCGCGTCGATCTGCTTGCGCGTGGCGTCGTGGTCGAGGCGGTTCAGCGCATCGAAATAGGCGTACAGCACCGGCCACATGCCGGGCGGCGGCGTTTGCAGGTTCGTCATCGATTGCCTCCGCTCAATGCGAATCGCGCGGCACGGGCGCGCCGCTCGAACCGACGAGAAAGTCCAGGTCCGCGCCCTGATCCGCCTGCAAGACATGCTCGACATACAAGCGGTAATAACCGCGCTTCGGCAATTCGGGCGCCTGCCATGCGGCGCGGCGCTTCGCCAGTTCTTCGTCCGATACTTCGAGATGCAGACGCCGCGCTTCGACGTCCAGTTCGATCATGTCGCCGGTCTGCACGAGCGCGAGCGGACCGCCCGCCGCCGCTTCCGGCGACACATGCAGCACGACCGCGCCGTAGGCGGTGCCGCTCATGCGGCCATCGGAGATGCGGACCATATCGGTGATGCCTTTTTGCAGCACCTTTTTCGGCAGCGGCATGTTGCCGACTTCCGCGAAGCCGGGATAACCCTTCGGCCCCGCGCCCTTCAGGACCATGATGCAGTGCTCGTCGATATCGAGCGAATCGTCGTCGACCTTCGCGTGCAACTCTTCGACGTTTTCGAATACGACCGCGCGCCCGCGATGCTTCAGCAACGATTGCGTCGCCGCCGATGGCTTGATGACCGCGCCGTTCGGTGCGAGATTGCCCTTCAGCACCGCGATGCCCGCGTGCGGCTTGAACGGCTTCTCGAACCGCGTGATGACCTTCTCGTCGTAGTTCTGCGCGTCGCTGACGTTGTCCCAGATCGTGCGGCCGTTCACCGTGAGCGCATCGCGATGCAGCGAGCCTTGCTCGCCGAGCTGACGCAACACCGCGGGCAAGCCGCCCGCGTAATAGAAGTCTTCCATCAGATACTCGCCCGATGGCTGCAGATTCACGAGGCAAGGCACCTTGCTGCCGAGTTCCCAGTCTTCGAGCGTGAGCTCCACGCCGATACGCTTCGCCAGCGCGATCAGATGCACGACCGCATTCGTCGATCCGCCGATCGCCGCGTTCGTGCGAATCGCGTTCTCGAAGGCTTCGCGCGTGAGGATCTTGTCCATCGTGAGATCGTCCTTGACCATATCGACGATGCGTCGTCCGGCCATGTGCGCGAGCACCTGACGGCGCGCATCGACGGCGGGAATCGCGGCATTGTGCGGCAAGCCCATGCCGAGCGATTCGACCATCGAGGCCATCGTGGATGCGGTGCCCATCGTCATGCAATGGCCGCGCGACCGGTTCATGCACGATTCGGCTTCGACGAATTCTTCCTGCGTCATCGTGCCCGCGCGCACTTCCTCCGACATCTGCCAGACGCCCGTGCCCGAGCCGATGGTGCCGCCGCGAAAGCGGCCGTTCAACATCGGTCCGCCCGACACCGCGAGCGCGGGCAGATTGCACGACGCCGCGCCCATCAGCAAGGCGGGCGTGGTCTTGTCGCAGCCGACGAGCAGAATGACGCCATCGATCGGATTGCCGCGTATGGATTCTTCGACGTCCATCGACGCGAGATTGCGGAACAACATGGCTGTTGGCCGCAGATTCGATTCGCCGAGCGACATCACCGGAAACTCCAGCGGAAAGCCGCCCGCCTCGCGCACGCCGCGCTTCACGTATTCCGCGAGCTCGCGAAAATGCGCGTTGCACGGCGTGAGTTCCGACCATGTATTGCAGATGCCGATGACCGGCCGGCCATCGAACTGATCGTGAGGTATGCCCTGGTTCTTCATCCACGAACGATGGATGAACGCGTCTTTATCGTTGCCGCCGAACCAGCTTTGCGAGCGTAGCTTCTTGCGCATGGAAGTCCCCTTTATCGCGCTTTCTTCATAGTGTGGGATCCAGTAAAAAAGGCCGCGCGGGCGGCCTTTTCAGAAACCCGGACACGTCGAGTTATACACCTCGCATACGCATCCGGCGCGCGTGCAGCGCAAGATTTGACGATCAGTCGAGCATTTCCTGCGACCTTTCGCGCATGCACGCCACCGCGATCACGGAGAGCACGCCGCAACCGATCACGTACCACGCGGGCGCCATCACGCTCTTCGTAATGACGATGAGCGACGTCACGAAGAACTGCGCGAAGCCGCCGAAGATCGCCACGCCGATGCTGTAGACGATGGCCGCGCCCGTCGCGCGCACCGAACGCGGGAACAGCTCGCCGAGCATCGCGCCGGTCGGACCGACGTTGAGCGAATGCACGATAGAGAGCACGGTGACGACCGCGAGCAGCGTCGTCGCGTTCGGCGATTTGTTCAGCAGCGCGAAGGCCGGCCAGATCGCGAGCATCAGCAGGATGCGCGTCGTCTGCGCGAGCTTGTTGCGGCCGATGCGGTCCGACAGATAGCCACCTATCGGCGCGACGATAAAGAGAATCGCGCCCGACACGCAGCCCGAAAGCATCGACGTCCAGCTCGGCAGGCCGAGCGTCTTCACGCCGTAGATCGACAGATAGAACACGATGATGAAGTGCGCCGACGTGCCGCCGATCGTCAGGCCGAGTCCGTTGAGCACCGCGCGGCCATGTTCGCGCAGCACGGTGACAAGCGGAATCTTCGGTGCCTTGGGCGCGGCGGCGACGTTTTGCGGCGGTGCTTCTTCCATCGTGCGACGCAGCCACCAGCCGACAGGCACGATCGCCGTGCCGATGAAGAACGGCACGCGCCAGCCCCAGCTTTCGAGTTGCGCGGTCGTGAGCGTCGCCGTGAGCGCGACGCCGGTCAACGCGCCGGCGAGCGCCGAGAGTCCCTGGCTCGAGAACTGCCACGATGCATAGAAGCCGCGCCGGTTCGCGGGCGCCTGTTCGAGCAACAGCGTCGTCGATGCGCCGACTTCGCCGCCCGCCGAGAAGCCTTGAATCAGCCGCGCGATCACGAGAATGATCGGCGCGGCGATGCCCGCTTGCGCGTAAGTCGGCGCGACGGCGATCATCGCGGTGCCGAGCGCCATCAGCCCGAGCGTGAGGAGCATCGCCTTCTTGCGGCCGGCGCGATCGGCGTACATGCCGATCAGCAAGCCGCCGATCGGCCGCGTGAAGAACCCGACGCCGAAGCTCGCCACCGCAAGCAGCAACTGGCCGACCGGATCGTCCACCGGAAAGAACAGCTTGCCGATGGTCAGCGCGAAGAACGCATAGACGATGAAGTCGTAGAACTCGAGCGCGTTGCCGACCGCCGCCGCCAGGACGAGCCGCGTGCGCGCCGCGCGGCTGGTTTGCATCGAAGGATTCGCGGGCGCGCTGGCAAAGGTAGGTGCGTTCATGATGGATTCCGAAGGATCAGTCGGCGAGCCAGGCTTCGGCCAGGCGCACCCAGTAGCTCGCGCCGATCGCGAGGATGTCGTCGTTGAAATCGTAGCCGGGGTTGTGCACCATGCAGCCGCCCTTCGAGCCGATGCCGTTGCCGATCCACGCATACGTGCCGGGGCACGCTTCGAGCATGAAGGCGAAATCTTCGCTGCCCATCAGCGGACGCGCGGCCGGATCGACGCGTTGCGCGCCGAGCATTTTTGTCGCGACATCGGTGGCGAAGGCGGTCGGTTCCGCGTGATTCACGAGCACCGGATAGCCGAGTTCGTAGTCGATGTCGGCCGTGCAGCCGAACGCCAATGCCTGCGCGTTCACGAGCGCGGTGATGCGCTCCTGAAGCTGCTTGCGCACGCCCGCGTCGAGCGCGCGCACGGAGAGCTTCATCAGCGCGGTCTCGGGGATCACGTTGCACGCCTCGCCCGCCTGCACGCTGCCGACGGTGACGACCGCGGATTTCTGCGCATCCACTTCGCGCGCGACGATGCTGTTGAGACCGAGCATGATCGATGCGACCGCGGGCATCGGATCGCATGCGACGTGCGGCATCGCGCCATGTCCGCCGACGCCGCGCACGGTGATGTTCACGCGATCCGACGACGCCATGCCCGGACCCGGCGTGAAGAACATGTCGCCCGCGGGCAGGCCGGGCATGTTGTGCAGGCCGAACACGGCGTCGCACGGGAATTTTTCGAAGAGACCGTCTTCGATCATCGCGCGCGCGCCCGCCTCGCCTTCCTCGGCGGGCTGGAAAATCACGATCAGCGTGCCCGAGAACTGGCGGCTTTCGGCGAGATGGCGCGCGGCGCACAGAAGCATCGCGGTGTGGCCGTCGTGGCCGCATGCGTGCATCGTGCGCGCGTGTTTGCTTGAATACGGCAGGCCGGTGGCTTCCTCGATCGGCAACGCGTCCATGTCGGCGCGCAGTGCGATGCGCTTGCCGCCCTCGCCTTCCGTCAACACGCCGACGACGCCCGTCTTGCCCAGCCCGCGATGCACTTCGTAGCCCCATTGCGCGAGCAATCCCGCGACGAGATCGCCGGTTTGCGTTTCCTCATACGCAAGTTCCGGATGCGCGTGAATGCGCCGGCGCACATCGACGAATTCCGACGCGATGGCGGCAATGCCGGGGATGACGGGCTCGACTGACAACATATGACGCTCCTTGCTCGATGCGATTCGATGTGTGCCAAGCATATAAAGCCGATAAGCAAACCAAAAGACGGTAAATTTATTGCGTGATGACTATTAGTTGTCGGCGATAACCCTAGGATGTCGGCCATGAGCATGAAATATCATCAGTTGCGCGCTTTCCTGACGACCGCCGAGCAAGGCAGCATTCGCGCGGCCGCGCGCAGCCTTCATTTGTCGCAAGCGGCGCTGACTAAGGCGATCAAGGAACTGGAACAGGATCTGGGCGTACCGCTCGTGTTGCGCACCGCGCGCGGCGTGCAACTGACGGCGTTCGGGCAGCAGTTGCGCGTGCGGGCGCATCTGATCGTCAGCGAAATGCGCCGCGCGGAAGACGACATCGCGCAGATGAAAGGCGCCGGCGCGGGCAGCGTGAGCGCGGCCGTCACGCCGACTGCCGCGCTATCGATATTGCCTCAGGCGTATCGGGCGTTTCGCAAGCAGATGCCGGACGCGCGCGTGAGTTTCATCGAAGGCTTTCCGGGCGTCGCGATGCCGCGTCTGCGCGATGGTTCGCTGGACTTCGTCGTGGCGGTCGTCGTGCCCGAACATCTCGCGCCGGAGTTCGATCACATCGAGCTGTACGAGAGCCGCTCGGCGATCGTCGGGCGCGCGGATCATCCGTTGCGGCACTGCACGTCGCTCGCGGAGTTGTCGGATGCGGAGTGGCTGCTGAATCCGTCGCCGGAAAGTTCGACGCAGGCGCTGCTCGATTCGTACGCCGAGCGCGGTCTGATGGTGCCCAAACGCGTGATCGAATGTCCGAGCTTCATCATCGCGCACGGGTTGTTGCGTGGCTCGGATGCGCTCGCCGCGATGCCCGCCGCGTTGCTGGAACATCCATGGGTCGGCGAAGGGCTCGCGATCTTTCCTATCGTTGATCCGTTGCCTGCCGTGTCGGTGCGAATCGTGACGCGCAGGGACAGTCCGCTGACGCCCGCTGCGACGTTGATGCTGGAGTGCTTGCGGCACGCGGCGCGGGGACAGTGAGGCAGGTGCGCTTCAAGAAGATTCCGGATTCGTGGAATAGACAGCGAGAATCGGGGCTGTGAGGAGGAATGCACTCACTTTTTCTGGACGATCATTGCATCAGTCGATGCCTATCCGAATTAGCGACTAAACTCCAAAGAGGCGTCGGTGCATGCGTCCAACGTCTGCGCCCAAACAGTCACGATCCAGACGTGCAAGCGAAGGAGGCAGACCCATGCCGAAAACCGTTCGAACCCCTGAGCAGATTCGCGACGAACTGCAAAGCCGCATGGCCAAAATCTCCGCTGACGCGCCGGGAGCCTTGCGCGTGCGCATACCGCTGCCAGAGCGGCATCCGCCCGACGCATCCGGCCGCAACTGGAACATCGTGCCGCTCAACGACCTCGGTGCGGACTATGTACATCACGTCGAGAAGGTGATCGAAGACATGCGTACCGAGTTCGTGCTGCCAGATTGACGCTGAAAGCATCGGCAGCACGCCAACAGAATATCAATCGCGCTTTTCGCGATCCCGCGCGGCGCGCTCTGCAATCGCCGCATCGACGGGATCGTCGCGTTGCCGCATTAGCCAGTAGACGCTGCCGAGCGCGATCAGCGCGGCCGCCAGTGCGGCAATGCGGCCCGGGTCCGTGGCTGGATCAAGGATGATGAACTTGCGCGCTATCGCGAGCATCGCCACGAGAAGCACTGTCTTGACCTGCACGATGTGATCGCGTCTTAACATGACGCGAGTGATCGAATGCTTGAATTCCATCGCGATCAACAACGTCATCACCATGCCGAAAACCGCCTGAAAGATCGCATGATCCAGCGGATCGAGCGCCCCCGACAGCGTCAGCGCTATGACCGCCCGAATCAACTGCCACAGCGATACGACGATGATCACCGAGATCACGACGCTCAGGATGTGGGCGATGATCTGCTCGAAGCGCTCGTAGAAGGTCAGCACGCGCCATTGCAGCCGATATTCGTCGAGCTTCATGCGAATCTGGGTTGGCTTGCTCATGGATGGGGTCGCAGAGAGACTCGGGCACGGAGTGACGCCGACATCGCGTAGCGAGCCGAAGCCGGGCCTATGACGATGAGCCATGCGTGCGGCGTTTTCTTTCGTCCACGTGCTGATTCTTTTCTCTTGTTTGCTGTGCACGATGCGTCACATCGCACCCCTCAGCAATCGTTGGGCCGCCAACGCTGGTGTAATGAACGCGTGCGCGGCGCGCCTGACAGCGTCGCCGGTTTGCCTCGGCCGCGAAGGCGATAGCTGGATTCTCGTTCAGTCGTTTGGAGCTCGGGAGTACGTCACAAACCACAAACCCCGCACGATGTTCAGAATCGCATTCTGAGCATGAACCCAAGCGTGAACGGAAGATCGCTCGAAGGGATCGGCGGAATCAGGATGATGTTCGCGCCGACGCGCTTGTATTCCAGCATGATGAGCGGCGCGGCAACCGGACCGACCGTATGGTTATGGCCGAGGCCGTAGCTGCCGTAGTCGTAGCCGGAGATGAGCCCGGCCATGACTGCGAGCCTGATGTAATTCCAGTGAAGGAAGTCCGGTCCCCACACGCCGCCGCCGTAGAACGACGGCTTCGACAGCGAATTGCGAAAGTAGCCGCCTGTCACCGCCCATTGCGGCGCGACCCAGCATTCCACGCCGATGCCCGGATTGAATTGCTCGAAGTCCTTGTCCGGGTGAAAGTGATGCGAAGCGACCATCGCGTCGAGCCAGAGACCGTCGCCGCACCAGCTTGCGTGCGCGGCGGGCGTCCAGCCCAGCGCGACGAGCGCGGCAACCGCCGACAAGTGCGCGCGAAACGTTCGGAATCGGGACAGCCATGTGCACATGTTTTATCCGCCAACGCGCGTACGGTGGCGCCGCTTTTTTGAGATGTAGGTCGAGGCGAACTCTACCCGATCGCGACATTTTCGTGTGTGCTGACGAAAAGTCCGTGACGGCTTGCGCGCGTTCGGATGATCTCGGCGAAACTTGTCGACGTTCTATTTTTGTTTTCGAGGCAATGCGCGATGAAGGCTTATAAGCGTCTCGTTCTTTTTCTCGCGGCGATCGCATTGACGGCGTGCACGCCGCTTCAGGTCGTGACGCATCACGTTTCGTCGAGTGAATCGAGCGTGCCGGCAGGACGTTATCAGCTCGATCCGCATCACTGGAACGTGAGTTTCGACGTCGATCATTTCCACTACTCGCGCTTCGTCATCCGATTCGATAAGACCACGGCGCAACTCGACTGGAACGCGGACGGAATGTCCGGAAGCTCGGTACGCGCGCGAATCGACGCGTCCAGCGTCAACACCAATGTGCCGCTGCTCGATCGCATGCTGAAAGGGCCGGACATGTTCGATGGCGCGCGTTATCCGGACATCGTTTTCGTCAGCACGGCGTTTCAACGCACCGGCGAAGACAAGGGCATATTGACGGGCGATCTGACGATACGCGGCACGACGAAGCCGGTCACGCTCAACGTGACGTTCAACGGACACGCGGTCAATCCGCTCACGAAGCAGGAAACGCTGGGCTTCTCCGCCGACGGACATTTCAGCCGCGCTCAGTTCGGACTGACGACGTGGTATCCGGCCGTCGGCGACGATGTGCACGTCGCCATTCAGGCCGAATTTTCGAAGGCGTCTGCGGACAACGCGCCGTGATGCGTGCCGCTCAGGCCGCGACGGCGGTCCAGTCGAGCACGACCTTGCCGCTGTTGCCGGAGAGCATCGTGTCGAATGCGCGCTGATAGTCGTCGACGGGAAACGTGTGCGTGAGGATCGGGGAGAGATCGAGGCCGCTTTGCAGCATCGCGACCATCTTGTACCAGGTCTCGAACATCTCGCGTCCGTAGATGCCCTTGATTTCGAGTCCCTTGAAAATCACCTGATTCCAGTCGATGGCGGTCTGCGCCGGCGGAATGCCGAGCAGTGCGACCTTGCCGCCGTGATTCATCGATTCGAGCATCGCCGTGAATGCGCTCGGCACGCCGGACATTTCAAGGCCCACGTCGAATCCTTCGGTCATGCCGAGTTCGCTCATCACGTCGCGCAGGTTTTCGTTCGCCACGTTGACCGCGCGCGTCGCGCCCATCTTGCGGGCAAGTTCGAGCCGATAGTCGTTCACGTCGGTGATGACGACGTTGCGCGCGCCGACGTGCCGCGCGATCGCCGCAGCCATCACGCCGATCGGCCCGGCGCCGGTAATCAGCACATCCTCGCCGACGAGATTGAACGAGAGGGCGGTGTGCGTCGCGTTGCCGAACGGATCGAAGATCGCAGCGAGATCGTCGGAAATGTCAGGCGGAATCTTGAACGCGTTGAACGCCGGGATCACGAGAAACTCCGCAAATGCGCCTTCACGATTCACGCCCACGCCGACCGTGTTGCGGCACAGGTGACGACGGCCCGCGCGGCAGTTACGACAAAAACCGCATGTGATATGGCCTTCGCCCGACACGCGGTCGCCGATGGCGAAGCCGCGTACTTCCTGTCCCATCTCCACGATCTCGCCGACGTACTCGTGACCGACATGCATCGGCACCGGAATCGTCTTCTGCGCCCATTCGTCCCATTTCCAGATGTGGATGTCGGTGCCGCAGATCGCCGTCTTGCGGATGCGGATGAGAACGTCGTTGTGACCGACTTCGGGTCGCTTCACGCGCGTCAGGGTGAGGCCGGGGGCGCGTTCGAGTTTGGCGAGGGCTTTCATTGCGTTTGATCCTGGCGTTTGATCCTGGCGTTTGGTCTTGATGATGCTGCTTCGAAGGTCGCGGGCCTTTATGCGCATAAAGTCAGCCGATGACGCCGAGGGATCGGCCGACGCGAGCGAACGCATCGACTGCGCGATCGATCTGCTCCGGCGTGTGTGCCGCGCTCATCTGCGTCCGGATGCGCGCGCGTCCTTTCGGCACCACAGGGTAGGAAAAGCCAATCACATAGACGCCTTCGTCGAGCAGCGCATCAGCCATCTTGGACGCGAGTTGAGCGTCGCCCAGCATGACCGGAATGATCGGATGTTCACCGGGGACAAGATCGAAGCCGAGCGCGGACATCGCCTGGCGGAAGTGCGCCCCGTTCTCGCGGACGCGCCGGCGCAACGTCGCGCCTTCGTCGCTTGCGAGCAGTTCAAGCACTTTCAGCGATGCCGCGGCGATGTTCGGTGCCAACGTGTTCGAGAAAAGATACGGCCGGCTGCGCTGACGCAGCAAATCGATGACTTCCTTATGCGCGGCGACATAGCCGCCTGACGCGCCGCCAAGCGCCTTGCCGAGCGTGCCGGTAATGATGTCGACGCGATCGAGCACGCCGCAGTGCTCCGGGGTTCCGCGCCCGTTCTCGCCGATGAAGCCGACGGCGTGCGAATCGTCGACCATGACGAGCGCACCGTAACGGTCAGCGAGATCGCAGATGCCGGAAAGGTTGGCGATGATGCCGTCCATCGAAAAAACCCCGTCGGTCGCGATCAGCTTGAAGCGTGCGCCGGCTGCATCGGCTTCCTGAAGACGCGCTTCCAGATCGGCGAGGTCGTTGTTTTTATAGCGCAGACGCCGGGCCTTCGAGAGCCGCACGCCGTCGATGATGCTGGCGTGATTCAGTTCGTCGCTGATGATCGCGTCTTCTTCGGTCAGCAGCGTTTCGAAGAGGCCGCCATTTGCATCGAAGCAACTCGAATAAAGAATGGCGTCGTCCGTTTCGAGAAAACGCGCGATCGCCTGTTCGAGTTCCTTGTGCACGGTCTGCGTGCCGCAGATGAAACGCACGGACGCCATGCCGAAACCATCGGCGTCCAGTCCGTCCTTCGCGGCCTCGATCAGCCGGCGATCGTCCGCGAGACCCAGGTAGTTGTTCGCGCAGAAGTTAAGCACCGCCGCGCCGTTCGCGAGCCGAATGTCCGACGACTGCGGACTCGCGATGACGCGCTCTGTCTTGTAGAACCCCGCAGCGCGAATTTCGTCGAGCGTCGAACGCAAATGGGAGAGATATCGGTCTTTCATCGCAATCCTTGTTCTGGGCCTGCCAATGCAATCCGCGCCTCGTGACTCGCGCGCGCCGTCCTTAGCCCTGTTATAGTGCATCCATCGCATCGGACATGTTCGATATTTCGAACGCATTTCCGATATGCCGAACACTTTACGGGATTGGTCGATTCATGGCAAGCACGGGTTCAGAGGGAAAAGCCGGCGATCTCGCGGGCGCAGGCGCAACACCGCCGCGCGTCGGAGAGATCATTCAACGCTTGCGCAGCGAACGGAAGCTGACCCTCGACGATCTGTCGCGCGCGGCCGGCGTGTCGAAGTCGATGCTGTCGGAGATCGAGCGCGACAAGGCCAATCCGACGATCGCCGTCGCGTGGCGACTGACCAATGCGCTCGGCATCAGCCTCGACCAATTGTTCGCGCAGCAAAGGCCCGCCGAAGCGATCCGCGTTTCGGGGCTGCACGAAATACCGACCCTGAGTGGGGACAACGGCGGCTATCAGTTGCGCGTGTGGGGACCGATTGAACTCGCCGGCAAGTTCGAGTGGTACGAACTTACCCTGCAATCGGGCGCCGCGCTCACGTCGAATGCGCACGAACCGGGAACGCGCGAGCATCTCACAGTGCTGAACGGTTCCATTGAGGTCGATGCGTCGGGTGCGACGCGTCGTCTGAAGGCGGGGGAAACCGCGCGGTATGCCGCGGACGAGGCGCACGCGATCCGGAATGTCGGGCGCGCGGAGGCCAAGGCGTTGCTCGTCGTCATCCACGGCTGATGCGCTGAGCGTCCGGAACTTTTTGCGCATAAAGTCGGCGCGCCGCCGTGCGCCCGCCAATAAAAACGGGACGCGCATCGAGCACGTCCCGCTCAAAGCGGCGCCGGAGTCGCGGCGCCGGTTGGCCCGTCTTACGGGTTCTTTTTCACGCTGTCCTTCAGATCCTCGCGTGCATCGCCCACGCCTTTTTGGACCTTGCCGGCTGCTTGCTGCATGTCGCCCTTGGCTTCCTGAGCCGTGTCCCCCGTCATTTTGCCGACGCCCTCGTTGATCTTTCCCTTGACCTGCTTGCCAACGCCTTCGGCTTGATCCTTGTTCATGTCAGTTCTCCCGTGGTTTGCAGCGCTGTTGGCCGCGCGGTGCCGTCGAACGAACGCAGAAACTGCCTGCGCGTTCCGCTCAGGAGTTTCCCAAGCACGGTTAAACGATGCGCTTTGTCGGCAGGCGCGCATAGCCGCGCATGTCTGAAACGCACGTAGGCGGAATCGCACATACACCCGGTTCGACTAGCGCGACGCTATTTTCATTGCAACAAGTACTGTATATTTGTACAGTACAATAAGACCGGCCGGAAGGGGTGGATCATGGAGTCGAATGGTGAAAACCTGAGCAGAAGGCAGTTCGCCCGCGCGGTGCATGACCTCGAGCGCATCACGCGTCAGATCGCGGGGCGTTACATCGATAAAGGAGTGCCGCTGACTTGGCGGCTGTTGCATGCCATCGAGGCGGAGGCCGTCGCGGACCTCGGATTCGCGGGACGACACGAAGCCGCCTTGCGCGAGCTGTTCGCGCGTCCCGATGACTTTCATTTCCCCGAAACCGATGACGTCGTCGACGTTGCATCCTCGGATGCCTTGCCCGCCGTTTTCGCCTTCGCCGTAGACGCCTACGAGCGCGCATCGCGACAGAATCGGCCGCGAGCAGTCAGCGCTGCGCATTGACGCATCCCGCGGCACGCGACTGAACCCGCGTGCCCCGGTTCATGTCATCGCGCAGCGGATCGTTTCACGGCGCGAACTCCGCCGCGATGTCCGCATCCGAACGCGATTCGAGCTTGCCGTCCCGGCACGCAACGCGAAACACCTCGTAGTCCTTTTCCACCTGATCCGCGTAGGCGCGACCGTAGCGCACTAGAACTTCGGCCATTCGATCGCTGTTGCCCAGGTAGCCCGAGATTTCCGGCGCGCATCCGCCGGACTTCGCGTGCGCGCGGGCAAGCGCCCAGCCGCAAAGCACGGCGTACTCGCGAAAGACGTCGTCGCTGAAAGTATCGAGTTCTGCGGAGATTTTCATGTCGCGTAACTGGCGGATGTAGAGCGTGCGCCCGAGCGGTCCGGTCGCCCAGCCGAGAAACGGGTCCGTGGCGGCCTGCATCAGACGTTGTCCGTGAACGACGCGGTGCCCGTCGTGTTTGATGTCGTCGGCGTGCTTCGCATGTTTCGTGAATCTCGCGACGACCGACGTCGATGCCTCCTTCATCTGCAGGAAAAGCGGCTTGTCGTGATGATCCGTGAGCAGCAAAACGAGGCAGCGCGTGCCGACGCTGCCCACGCCGACCACCTTGAACGCGACATCCTGCAGGCTGAATTGCGACAGCAATCTCGCGCGCTCCGGCGTAAGCG
The DNA here is from genome assembly GCF_023630905.1 of Caballeronia sp. ATUFL_F1_KS4A. NCBI lineage: Bacteria > Pseudomonadati > Pseudomonadota > Betaproteobacteria > Burkholderiales > Burkholderiaceae > Caballeronia > Caballeronia sp. ATUFL_F1_KS4A. The sequence goes on from NZ_JALQEB010000033.1 coordinate 119,005, forward strand.
TCGCGACATAATCGCGCACGAGCGTCGCGAGCGCATCTTCACGACTGGCTTTGAGCGTCATCCAGCCGTCGTTCTTATCGATCAGCGTGCTCTTGCCGTGGATGTGAAACACGGCAGGCGGCACATCGCGAATGCGCCACGTGTCGCCGGTTCGGTCGGCGAGTTTCGGCAGCATCGTTTCGTGCGTGCGGCGCGAAGCCCGTTCGATGCCGCGCTTGATGCGCCGGCGCGCGTCTTCGCTTTGCACGGCCTGGTACATGCGATCGAAGGTGATGCGCTCGTACCAGAGATCGAGCACGCTCATTTCAGCGTACTCGCGCAGATGCGTCTGATAACTGCGCGCGGCGACAAACGCGAACTCGTCCGCAGCCAGATCGCCGTGGCCGAGATGCCGGCCGGCGATCGTGAAGCTCGCGACCAACCGTTTCAAATCCCATTCCCACGGACCGGGCGCGGTTTCGTCGAAGTCGTTGAGATCGAAAATGAGCGCGCGCTCCGGCGTTGCGAAGCCGCCAAAGTTGGAAAGATGACAGTCGCCGCAGATCTGAATGGCGATGCCGCTGTCCGGTGTGCCGGCCAGGTCGTGCGCCTGAAGGATCGCGCTGCCGCGATAAAACGTGAACGGCGAAACGAGCATGCGGCCGTAACGCAAGGGAATCAGCGCATCGACGCGGCCTTTGCTGCTTGTCCGCAGAAGCTCGATGGGATCGCGATCGACATCGCCGATCGCCTCTTGCGCGGCCCGCGGTGTGCGTTCGCGCCTGGCGCGTCCATTCGCGCGACGTTCCTGCCAGGATTGCTGGGGCATCGCTCGCTCCTTTTTGCTCTTGTGTTCGTGGATGGAAGGAAGCCGTATAGACGACAGTAGTCGACGAAACGCACGCCCGCCAAGACAGTTATCGACACTTTGGCGGACACACGCGCTTGACGTCGCGCGCCCGAAGCCCGACCCTGTGCGCAGTGCAATACAGCGCGCAACGCGCCTTCGAACAATATGCCGAACACTTCCGATCTCTTCGACCAACAGCGCGCCGACTGGCAGGCCGATCCGCACGCCGCGTTCGATGCATGGCTCGCCCAGCAATCGTTCAGGGCGTCATCGGCCGATGTGTATCGCGCGCAATGGGGAAATTTTCTCGAGTGGCTGGCCACCAAACGCGCGACGCTGCATACGGTGCAACGTCCGATCATCGAACAGTTCGTCGCGCAACTGGACATCCGACGCCCGCAGCGCATGCGGTATCTGCGGCTGATCGAGCGCGTGCTGGATCACGTTCGGGAAGTGGAATCGGCGGCGACGAATCCGGCGCGCTTCATCGCTCAGGACGGCGACGCGGCATGGCGCAAGGCACGCGACAACGAGCCGACGGGCTTTCTCACCCACGATGAGCGCGCGCTGCTCGTCGCGCATCTGTTTTCTCCGATCGGCGCCTTGCCGGCCGGGCAGCGCTGGCGCGAGCGGCGCGACCGGGCGTTGGTCGCCGTCTTTCTCGGCGCAGGCGTGAAAACGGGCGAAGCGGCGCAATTGACCGTCGATTGCTACGCGGCCGGCGCGCCTTACGTGACCGTCGACGCGTCGAATCCGCTGCTGATCCGGCAGGCGCGGCTCGCTCCGTTCGCGGTCGAACTGCTCGACAACTGGATCAGCGAGCGCAAGACGGCTGGCCTTGCAGGCGAATTGCTATTCCCGGCAGCACCGACGGGACGCTCGATGCACAAGGCGACGATGCTGCGCGCGATCGACGCCGTCGTGGCCGCGTCCGGGATAGCGGCATCGCGCGTCGCGCGCGCAAGTCCGCAGACCTTGCGCAACACGTACGCGGCGGAGTTGTTCGAGGATGGCACGGACCCCGATCGCGTCGGCCAGTGGCTCGGATTCCAGCAGACGATCTCGGTTCACCGGCTGCATCGTGCCTGGCAAGAATGGATGGGTGAGCAAGTACGGGAGCGCGACATTGCTCACGCGCGCGCCGACGGGGAACGGCACATGTCCGTCGACGATCCCGAAAACCCTCACCTTTGACGCCGGCGCTCACTCCACGCGCGATTACGAGGTGCTGACGCGCGCCGACCGGATAAATTCGTCGACGGCCGCAAGCTTCGATGCCGTGGCCCCGGAGGTGCGCTCGCAGTTCGGGCAGGAAAGCTCGTATTCGTCTTCGTGGCGCTGCAGTTCCGGTTCGCCAGCCTCGCACGCCGGACAGGAAGTTGGCGCGGCGACGTGCGCGTCAATCTGCGTGCCGAGGCGGGCGATCTCGGCGGAAGTGAGGCGCCCCTGCGCCGCCAGCGACGCGATCAACGCGCCGACTTCCGCGCTCGCACCGGATTGAACCCGCCGTGCATCGCGCTCGAGAACTAGCGCATCGATTTCGTCGGACTGCGCCCGCACTTGCGACTCGAGCCGGTCAGCGCGGCTTCGGGCTGCGCTAAGTTGTTGAATGAAATCGAATTCTTTCTGACTCGCTTCGCGTGCGCTGGTCTGATAGGTGGCGGCCATGCCGCGCAGGGAGTCGAGTTCGACGAGCATCGGATGCACCCGCCGTTCGGCCTCCTTGACCGCGTCCTTGATCTGCTGAGCGTAGTGCTCGGTGCTGTGGCGCAGCTCGTTTTGAAGCTCGTCGATGCGGTCGCGCAGCCGTGCCGCAGCGTCCTGCTCCTGCTGCAGACGCGCCGAGAGCGTCTCGTTCTCCTTCTCCCATCGGGCGATGACTTCGCGCAAGCCCGCCTGAGCGTCTGTGCCTTGACTGCGCAGCGTCTTCAATTCGGCTTCCAGCGCCGCGATCTGAGCAGCGCCTGCTTCGGCGCGCGCCTCGGCACGCTGCTGAGCCCGCTCGATCGCCTCGCGACGAATATCGGCATCGCGAGCCTGGGCTTGCGCGGCCTGGATGACCATGTCCAGACGGGCCTTTTCCTCGTTAAGGGCGGCACGCGCGGCCGTTTGAGCCTCGTCATATAAAGCCGCCAGCAGTTCGCCGGCACGTTCCTGCAATGATTCTGGCATCGCCCCAGCGTCGATGCGAACGCGCAACGTCGAACGCAGACCGGCCCAGAACGCCTCGATGTCCTTGGGGATGTCGCTTGCGCTGCCGGTTTGAGTCAGTTCGCGGACAGTCGTAACCGAGGGCCGAACGCCCAGGTCGAAGAAGAGTCGCTTGCAGGCGTGTTGAGAGAGGTCTTGCCGCCGTGCGCCGGTGGCGCGCATCGCTTCGATTTCTTGGCGCAGCGTGTCGCGAGTAGATTGATCCATGGCGAAAATCTAGCAGTTCAACATGATGATCATAACGTTTTACGTGTTGGTCGTTATGTTTTTCGTTCGATCATTGACACCAACGTCGATAACAGCGCATTTAGGCCGTTTTCGACAACTTGGCATGGAACACATGTCCGCCGTCGTGAAACATCCTGAAGATACCCCTGCAAGTCGATGATTTGTCGCGGATTTTAGTCCCATACGCGCCATGGGCGTCTGTTTCACGCAGCTTTTCGTTTTTCTAATTACTGCGTGCAAAACACTGCACCGCTAGAGAGTATTAGAAGTTAACACCTTTGAACCTTGTTAACATCGTTAACGCCAGCCAGAACCCTTATCGGATAAGGCTTTGCCGGACGTCAGGTGAGATTGTACGGGAACTATGGTGAAACTCTGCGGGAGCGAACGGTGACGGGCTTCGGGATGATCGGTGAGGTCTCTCGGGAGGAATCGTGAGCGGGTTCGGGGAGGCTCCAAAATGATGGGTGAGCTTATTCGGGGGCACGCGCACGCTAACGCGTTGATTTCTGAGGGCGCCCCCCTGGTCTGTCGGCTTCGTTCGGTGAGAATTTTCGGGAGCATGCGAATCGCACTATTTTGGAGTCGATTCGGGTAAAGCTTACCGATCGGTGAGGGTTTTCAGGGTAATTCCCGAGAGAAAGGTGAGCGTTTTCGGGGGCGAAGGCTACTTTTCGCTGAAATTTTCATCTGCCGACGCCTGAGGTGAGCTTTTCCGGGAGCGAAATGGAAGATGCACGTCTCGGTGCAGCCGTAGTCTCTTCTTGGATGGGCTCGCAGGGCCGGTGAGAGCGTCTAAGGTGAGCCTTTCCAGGAGTGTCTGCGCCTGCTTTTTTCAGTCCATCTTCCCTGTCATGCGCCTCGCATGGTGAGGAAATCCGGGATCACGCGCGCTGTACGAGAACTGTCGCTGCACTAGATGAGAAATCGCGCGCATGAAAAAACATATTAGAAACAAGTGGATAGACCAGGATGGTCTGTCGTTGCGTTTAGCGGAAACACGGTATGGTGAGGGAATGCGGGAGCTACGAACGTCGGTGCGGGACAGTGCCAAGAAACCGTCGGTGAGGATTTACGGGAGCCACCTTCTTCACGTTTTGTGACGAAAGCGAGATAAGTGCCTGGGAGAGCACCATTTTTGAGCGACGACGGAAAAAAGGTGAGGCTTTGCAGGACGCAGCAGGGTGAGCATTTGCGGGACAGGCGATATGAGGTGCAGCAGGTCAAAAGTGATAGTTTTCGGGGGCCATAGGCGGCGCGAAGCCCGTAGAACGGGGCTGGACGGGGGCGATCGGGTTGAAGAAAACTCGATGAGGTGAGACTTTTCGGGACCTGTCGATGCCGATCTTTTGAAGTGAGTGCGCGCCGTTATAACTTTGCACCGCACCGATGCGCGGCCGAAGCGGAGAAGGACGGACTTTCGGCTGTCTCTGCCGCGCCACACGTCGTTCAACGAGCCGAAAAATTTTTAAGGTGAGCCTATTCGGGAGACTGCTTGAGCTCCCGGATGGGGCGCCGAAAAACCGTCGCAATCCGTTTACCCGCGTGGACACTACAGCTAAAAGATACCCTCGATCGGTGAGCGGTGAGTGTTTTCGGGAGCGCACCGCAGTGAGCCGTGCTGTCTGTCTGGCAATCACCCCTGTGTGGTGAGGGTGTCCCTATAGACGGGCTTCACCCCAATCGGTATCCTTGCTCGCAATATCGATCTTGACCATTTCATGGCCACCAAGCGCGCAAAGAAAACCGATGTCGTTAGCCCCAGTTCGGCGGAACTGCGCAAGGCTGTCGAGGCCATTGCGATTCAGCCGAAAAGCGGCAAGATCACGCTGCTCACCAGAAAGTTGTTCAATGTGCTGCTAGCCGTTGCTCAACAAGCCGACGACTCCGGTGACACGTATCGCGCGCTGCTGTCGGATATCGTCGCAAATTCGGCGTTCGACTCGAACGACACTGCGCTCGTGAAGGAGCATTTGCGTCGCATGGTGTCGGTGCAGGTCGAATGGAGCACCGGCACATCGAGTCAGAAGCCGGGTCGCAAGTGGGGCATCTCGACGCTGATCGCCGACGCCGAAATCCTCGAAGATCCGACGACGCGCCGCGTCTGGGTCGAATTTTCATTCGCGCCGAAAATCAAAAAGAAGCTGCTGGATCCTGTGCAGTATGCGCGCCTGAGCCTGCAATTCCAGAGTCAGTTGCGCAGCAGCGCCGGCCTCGCACTCTATGAAATTTGCGTTCGCTATCTCACGAATCCCAGCCATCTGACGATGCGCGAGACGTGGGAATGGTGGCGGCCTATTCTTTCAGGAACGCCCGATACCGAAGCCGGCGACGAAGCCAAGCGCGAATACAAATACTTCAAACGCGATTATCTGCGGCCCGCAATCGCCGAGGTGAATGCGGTGACCAATATCTTCGTCGAACTGGTGGAACACCGCGAAGGGCGCCGCGTGGCTGAGATTCAGTTCCGCGTGACCGAACAAAAGCAGCCGATGCTCGCGCTGGACGAACATCCGAACGTCTTCGACAGCACGTTGGTGGATCGGATGGTGAAGATTGGCATTCCGCTCAAGGACGCGCAGACGCTGTATGCCGACAGCGAGGAAAACCGCATCCGCGCGGCGTTGCAGATGACCGAACAGCGCATGCGCAGCACGACTTTGCCGCCGGTTCGCAGCGGCGCGGCGCTTTTCAAGGACGCGCTCAAAAAGGGCTACGCGCCACCGGTAGAAGCGCTGCCTCCGGCAACGAGCGGTACGGCCTCCCGCACGCCGGCTGCCGCCGACGATCTCAAAGCCCGCTTGTTGAGCGAATTCTCGGCGTACCGCCGCAAGGAAGCGCGCGTGCTGTACGACGAGCAAGGTGAGGAAGAACGGGAGGTCGCGCGTCAATCCTTCGAGGAGGACGTTTTGCCGGGGCTCGGTGCCCACATGCGCGACGACTGGCGCAAGCGCGGACTGGATTCGAAGCTGGCGGAAACATCCTTCTTCGACTGGCTGGCGCGAAAGACGTGGGGCGAGCCGACCGATGGCGACTTGCTGGCATTTACGCTCAGTCAATCGCGCTAAAGTCTCCGCGCGCAACCGAAAACGTCCAATTCGAAAATGGCCGCCGGTCCATGATCTCGGCGGCCATCGTGTGCATTTACTTCTTGGTCTCGACAGGCTGAAGCATCAGTTCGATCTGATGCAGTAGCTCATCGCGCTTCTCGCGCGACAAGCCTCGCAAACGCAACTCGAGACGATCTTCGCCGTATGACTTCAGATCGCCGACTGCGACGCCCTCCAGCTTGATTTCGAGGCGCTGCGCATAGCGTTGCCGGCCAGGCGTCTTCGGCGCTTCCTGAGCGTTCGCGCGGCCCTTGACGATATCGGCGACCTGCCGCGTGCTCAGGTCATCCGACGTGATCTTGTTGATCAGCCGCAGCGTGGCGTCGGTGCCGCGCGCGGCGTGATAGCGCACGATCTGATAGGCCATGTTCGAGCCGAATCGGTCAGGCCGCGCAACCATCTCGTGCATGACGTTCTCAGGAAGCTTCGCGATCGACAAAGCGACGGCGATCGTCGATTCGTCCAGCCCGAGGTGATCCGCCAGTTCGCGCTGGCTCTGGAAATGCTGTTCGTCGAGAAAGCGTCGCCAGACCACGGCGTTGTCGAAAACAGTCTGCGAGTCGCGCTGAACGTTCAGGTCATAACCGAGCTTGTAGCTCTGAATGCCGATCGGCAGATCGACGACCACCGCCTTCACGGTTTCCTTGTTTGCCTCTTTCAGTGCTCGCACGCGCCGGCCGCCATCGCTGACGAAGAACGTTCCCGGATGCTCGTAATCGGGAATGACGTGAATCGCCTGTTGCTGGCCCTGCTTCGCCAGATTGACGGCCAATTCCGCGATTGACGTCTTCAGATAGAAATGGCGCGGGTTGAACGGGCTGGGCTTGATCGACTTGAGCGGCAACTCGATTATCTGTCCGGCCGTGTAGCGGTTTGCACGGCGCCACGCACGATATTCATCGGACTCAGGTCCGGCGTTGATGTCGCCCGGCTCGTCGGCCACGAAGGCGCTCGATCGGCCGTTCGCGGCGGCCTGCCCCACATGTTGAATGTCGACGATGCCATCGATCGCATTCAGGCGATCCAGCGCAGTGCGCTTCTCGCTGCTCGTCGTGTCGGGCCGAGCCTTGAAGCCCTTGGCAAATTGGGACGGTTTCATTCAGGGTCCTTTATGCGCATAAAGTCAGGAGAGCATGTCGAGGATCTCGTCCGCGACCGAGCGGATTTCCGCCGCTGCGAGGCGCGAGCCGCGATCGCTCATTTGAAGCACGGTCTGTCCAAGCGCCATCGCCTGCTTGTAACACTCGCGCGTTGGGATCTGCGTTTTCAATAAGGGAAAGCCGAGCTCTTCGAGCGCAACCTTGAGTTCGCGCGTGAGCATGCGCTTTTCTTCGGTCTTGTTGAGCAGAAAGACGGCGCGCAGATCTTCGTTCATCACCTGCGCTTGCTGAACGAGCTTGACAAGGCCGACGCTCGACCAATAGTCCGCCGGCGATGACGAAGTCGGAATCACCGCGACGCTCGCCGCCAGCAACACGACGCCAGATACCTTCTCGGTGATCGACGGCGGGCAATCCACGACGATGATGTCGTAGTCGCTGACGAACTTTTTGATTTCCCGATGAATCTGCCCGCCGGCCTCGGAGAGATTGACGACTGGAAACGGGATGCCGCTTGCGTCATCCGATGCGGCGCTTGACCAATGGATCAGCGTGTTCTGACCATCGGCGTCGACTACGAGCACACGCTTCCTCTTTTCGTGAAAGGCCGCACCGAGATGCATCGCAATCGTGCTTTTGCCGACGCCGCCCTTTTGTTGCGTGATCGCTATGATTTCCGCCGCCACGTTCCACTCCGTATTTTGAAGTCCGTTGAATTCTACATTGTCGTTGTTGTTTTTCCAGTGATATTCCGCAACAACTGACTCGCGTTAGCCGTTCGGCCGAGGTTTATGCGCATAAAGTCCTTGTCCGGCCGGCGGCGCCGGCGTCGGAAGTGCCCGACTTTATGCGCATAAAGCCGCCGCCATCCTAGGCGAGGCGGGTCTTACAAGCACCGCCGCCTCGCCTTTATGCGCATAAAGTCGCACTCCCTCGGTCGCCTGTACGCCAGTCCTCACCTGCAAAACGAAATCGCCTATCCTAGGCGCTGACACAACTGCGCCTACGCCGGAGCCTCCATGACTGTTCGCAACCTGGACACCCTGTTCGCGCCGAAGTCGATCGCTGTCGTGGGCGCTTCCTCGCGTGCGGGCAGCATCGGCGAGATGGTCTGGGCGCGTGTGCAATGCGCTGGCTTCACAGGTTCTCTTTGGCCAGTCAATCCAAAATACGACTCGCTGACCGGCGAAACCGTGTACCGCGACGTCGACGCGTTACCGGAAGCGCCGAACGTTGCCGTGATTTGCACGCGACCGCACACTTGGCCGGACCTCATCGAGCGCCTCGGCCGACGCGGAACGAAAGCCGTCGTGATCGTCGGCGAAGCGAAGCAACGCGGAGAGTCTTCCGCAGCGGACGCCGACGAATGGACCGTTCGTACGCTCGCCGCCGCCCGGCCTTTTCTTGTGCGCGTGATCGGACCTGCCAGTCTCGGCGTCGTCACGCCGGCAATCGGCGCATGTCTCGGCGCGCCCGCATGCAGTGTCAAATCGGGCGGCGTCGCGTGGGTGTCGGGATCGAACGCGCTGACGAACGGCGTACTGGGATGGGCGCGTGCTCGCGGACTCGGCTTCTCGCGAATCGTCGCGCTCGGGGATGAAGCCGACGTCGATTCCGGCGACATCCTCGATTTCCTTGCAAGCGATGCATCGACGCGTGCGATTCTGCTCGCAATCGAAACGGTTCGGTCGGCGCGCAAATTCATGTCCGCCGCGCGCGCCGCCGCGCGAAACAAACCGGTGCTCGTGCTGCGCACGGGTCGCGATGACCCTTTCGACCGCCTCTACGGCGCGGCCTTCCGCCGTGCCGGACTCGTCCGCGTCGGTTCGCTCGATGATCTGCTCGATGAGATCGAGACCTTGGGCATCGGCCGCGTCGCGACAAGCGATGTCGCAACTGTCATCACAAGCGACCGCGGCGTCGCAGCACTTGCCCAGGACGCCTTTGGCGCAGCAGGCGACGACCTCGCGCAATGGCCGATCGCCGCGCGCGACGCCGTCGCCGCCGCGCTGCCTCGCGCTCGCGCGGGCAATCCTCTTCTTCTCGGCGACGACGCCACGCCCGCGGATTTCGGCGCGGCGCTCGAAGCGCTCGCATCGCATCGCGAGACCGGCACAGTGTTCGTCGTGCATGCGCCGACGCATAGCGCGCCCGTCGCCGAAGTCGCCCGCACGTTGATTGCCGAGCGACGTCACGCATATCGCGGATTGCTCGCGTGCTTTTTCGGCTGTGTCGATGCCGCCACGCGCGACGAGTTGCACGCGAACGGCATTCCCGTGCACACGACGCCGCATCGGCTGGCGCGCGGTTTTGCCCGGCTCGTCGATTTCCGGCAGGGCCGCGAACTCTTGATGCAAACGCCCGACGGCCTCCCCGCGAATATTCCCGAAGACATCGACGCCGCGCACAACGAGATTCGCACGGCGCTCGCAAACGGCATCGCCGAATTGAATGGCGAACGTGCGGCGCGCGTATTCGCTCGTTTCGGCATCTCGGTGAAACCGGGGCCGCCCGACTCGCTTACGAGCGATGCCGTCGAAATTCAGACGCGCCTGCTCAACCATCGCGTGTTCGGTCCGGTATTCGAATTCAAGGCCGAAGGCGCGCTCGGCCTTGCCGACGCACTTCACGAGTTTGCCTTGCCGCCGCTCAATCCCGTGCTTTCGCGCGATCTCGTCATGCGCTCGCCGCGTTCGCGCGAACTGCCCGCCGAGTCGCTGCTCAATGCGCTGACGGCGTTATCGCAACTCGTTTGCTATATCGAAGAAATCGTTGCGCTGCGTCTCACGTTGCGCGTGACGCGCGATTCAGTCGCCGTTCACGAACCGCAACTCACGCTCGGCGCGCATCGCAAGCCGCTGGCGATCGTGCCGTATCCACGCTGCCTCGAAGAGACGCTCGACTGGCGCGGCATGCGCGTCACCGTGAGGCCGATTCGTCCCGAAGACGAAGAAGCGCACGCGGCGTTCGTCGCGGCCAATACCGCCGAGGATTTGCGCCTGCGCTTCTTTGGCGCTGTCCGTAACTTCGATCATTCGCAACTCGCGCGCATGACGCAAATCGACTACGACCGCGAAATGGCGCTGATCGTCACGCGAGCGAACGGTGACGGCACGGGCGAGACGCTCGGTGTCGCGCGCGCGATCGCCGATCCTGACAACGAGACCGCGGAATTCGCCGTCGCCGCGCGCTCGGATATGAAGGGCAGGGGATTGGGCTCGCTGCTGCTGTCGCGCATCATCGACTACGCGAGACAGCGCGGCACCCGCTGGATGGTCGGCGAGGCGTTGCGCGAGAACGCCGGCATGATCGCGCTCGCACGCAACACCGGCTTCGAAGTGACGAAGACCGACGACCCGGGCGTCGTCGGTTTCAGGATGCGGCTGTGCGATGCGCCGTCACAGCCGCGCGGCGATTAAGCCGCGAATTTGGCGAGCGCGTCGTCGATCTGGGCGCGCGACAGCGAAAGCTCGTCGAGCAATGCTTCGGCGTACAAACTGCCCGTTTCCTTTTCGAGGCGCGCGATTGTCAACGCGCAGCGCGACGTGTCCTTCAACGTCGCGATGAACGGCTTCACCGATTGCCCCGAAGTGAACGCATCGAAGAGCGGCACGCGAATGTCGTCGGGCAGCGCGCGCGACGTCCACTGATACGGCTTGCCGTTGTACGTCAGTTGCGGCGGCAGCGTGCGCTCCTTCTTCGCGGCGGGAATCAGGCCGAATGTCCGTGCCGCATCGCCGATCTGCTCGGCCGAAAAAAGCTCGTCGGGCGTGATGTCGAACTGCGCGATATACGTTTCGATCGCCTGCATCGCGGCCGCGCGATCGTCGCGTTTCTTTTGCGCGCGGGCGACAATCTCGCGCAGTTCGTCGGCTTCTTCGGATGTGATCGTGAAGTTCGCCTGTTTTTGCTGCAGTTCGGTGAAGCGGAGGAATTCGGAGTCGGAAAGGAGTTTCGCCATCGGGAATGCGTCGGATTGGATACGGCGGCACGCCATCGCGGCGCGCCGTCTTCTTGAGAGGGCCGCCATTCTAACGCGCGAAGCGTGCGCCATTCAGTCGTGCGTCATCGAAAGCGACGCGGCTGCATTTTTCAGCAAGGACGTGACGTCTTCGATCGACGGCGCCACGTAATCGTCGATGCGCCGCAGGTACGGGCAGGTGAGGGCGGCGATCGCCTGGCCGGACGGCCCGAGCAGCGGATACGTCACGTCCGTCACGCCGAAAGTCTGCTGGCTATCCTTTTGCGAATAGCCGAGTTCGCGAACTTGCCGGTAGTCGGCGTCGAGCACGGCGCGATCGACCGCGAGTTCGCCTTTGACCTTCGTATGCTCGGCGAGCATGTGTTCGCGCTGTTCGTCGGTCTGAAACGCGAGCATGACGCGGCCGGAGCCCGTGTCGATCAACCCGACGCGCGAGCCGAGCCGCACTGAAATGCCCCACGTGCCGGGACCGTCCACTTGCGCGATGACGAGCAAATTTCCGCGATCGTAGACGACGAGATGCACGGATTGCTCGGCTGCATCTGCGAATCGCTGCATCGCCGGAAGCGCCTCGGCGATGAGCCGATTCATCGGCGGATGCCGATGCGCGAGCGCATACAGCTTCAGGCTCAACGAATAACGATCGCCTTCAGGCGAGCGCACAACGTACTGCCGCGCGACCAGCCGCTCCAGCATCCGATACATCTCACTCGCGTTGCGCCCGAGCATCTTCGTGATTTCCGCACGCGTGAGGCCCGACTTCTGTTCCGAAAGCAATTCGAGGATATCGAGCCCTTTATCGAGCGCGGGCGCGCGATAACGATCGGCGTCGTTGTCTTCCACGTCCATGTGCTGTCTGAGTTGGTTCATGAATTCGCGCGAGTTTAAGCCTTCCGTCACGGAGCGCGATCCCATTCGCATGCGCCGGCTAGGGAAATCACTGATCGATCCGGGTTGCGTCATTGTTGACTTCGATTGGTGCGTCTATGAATATTACGTTCACTGATGAATCGTTGCATCCACGTTTTCCCGCGGCGACTTGTTTTGGACGTTCGGCGCAATCCTCCTTCTGAGATCGACGATGCAAGAAACCACCGACCCGCGCCTGATTCTTCTCAGTCCGGAAGACAACTGCCTGATCGCCGCCGCGCGCCTGCCCGCTGGCGAGACGCTGATGATCGAAGGCGAGTCTGTCACGCTCGTGACGACCATCGAGCTTGCGCACAAGATCGCGCGGCGCGCGTTGTCGAAGGACGAAAAGGTACTGCGTTATGGCGCGATCATCGGCCACGTAAGCGTCGATGTCGCGCGCGGCGAGCATCTGCATACGCACAACCTGGAAAGCGACTACCTACCCACTTACACGCACGACGCCGCACACGCCTACGTGCAGCACTGAACACTTCCATGGACACTTCCGCACTGCAGGGCTATCTCCGGGCGGATGGCCGCAAAGGCATCCGCAATGTCGTCGCGGTGGCGTATCTCGTCGAATGCGCGCATCACGTTGCGCGCGAGATCGTCGCGCACTTCCGTCCATCGTTCGATGATTTCGATTCCTTAGTTCCGCAAGTCGAACCGCCCGTGCATCTGATCGGCTTTCCGGGCTGCTATCCCAATAGCTACGCCGAAAAGATGCTGGAGCGCATCTGCACGCATCCGAACGTCGGTGCGGTGCTGTTCGTGTCGCTCGGCTGCGAGAGCATGAACAAGCACTATCTCGCCGATGTCGTGCGCGCGAGCGGCCGTCCCGCCGCCGTGCTCACGATTCAGGAAAAAGGCGGCACGCGCAGCACGATCCAGAACGGTCTCGACTGGGTGCGCGAGGCGCGCGCGACGCTCGCGGCTCAACAGAAAGTGCCGATGGCGCTCGACGAACTGATCGTCGGGACGATCTGCGGCGGCTCGGACGGCACCAGCGGCATCACGGCGAATCCGGCCGTGGGGCGCGCGTTCGATGCTTTCATCGATCAAGGCGCGTCGTGCATCTTCGAGGAAACGGGCGAGTTGGTCGGCTGCGAATTCCACATGAAACGGCGCGCGGCGCGGGCCGAACTGGGCGATGCCATCGTCGAATGCGTGCAAAAGGCCGCGCGCTATTACACGACGATGGGCCACGGCTCGTTCTCGGTCGGCAACGCGGACGGCGGGCTGACGACGCAGGAAGAGAAATCGCTCGGCGCATATTCGAAGAGCGGGGCGTCGCCGATCGTCGGCATCATCAAGCCGGGCGATATTCCGCCGACCGGCGGTCTCTATCTGCTCGATGTCGTGCCCGATGGCGAGCCGCGCTTCGGCTTTCCGAATATCAGCGACAACGCGGAGATCGGCGAGCTGATTGCGTGCGGCTGCCACGTCATTCTCTTCACGACGGGGCGCGGCTCGGTCGTCGGCTCGGCGATATCGCCCGTCATCAAGGTCTGCGCGAATCCGTCGACGTATCGCAATCTGTCCGGCGACATGGACGTCGACGCGGGCCGCATCCTCGAGGGCCGCGCGACGCTCGACGAGGTGGGCCGCGAGATCGTCGACGTGACCGTTGCGGTGGCGGCGGGCGCGGCGTCGAAGTCGGAGGCGCTCGGGCATCAGGAGTTCATCCTGACTTACAAAACCTTCGAGCCGGTCGGCCCCGCGTGTTTGCCGAGCGCCGCGCGACGCGTTACTGTGGCGGCTTGAGTTTCGCCATCTCTAAATCATTCGGGGTTTGCAGATGACCGCAGAAGCGCAAGAGGCAGTTTCACGTCGACGCAGGATTGGCCGCACGTCGCTGGAAGTCACCGCGTTGTCGCTCGGCACCGCGCCGCTCGGCGGTCTGTATCACGAGCTGACGGAAGACGAGGCGCGCGCGACCGTCGATGCCGCGTGGCAGACGGGCATCCGCTTCTTCGACACGGCGCCGCACTACGGCCACACGAAAGCGGAACATCGGCTCGGCGATGCATTGCGGCGTTATCCGCGCGGCGATTTCGTGCTGTCGACGAAAGTCGGCCGCCGCTTCGTGCCGCGCACGACGCCCGACGACGGCAGGGAAGGCTGGGCCGCGCCGCTGCCCTTTCAGGCGATTTACGACTACACCTACGACGGCATCCTTCGTTCATTCGAAGACAGTCAGATGCGGCTCGGCATGACCGATATCGATATCGTGCTGATCCACGATATCGGCCGCGTGACGCACGGCGACAAGAACGCGCACTACTGGAAGCAACTGACCGATGCAGGCGGCTTCCGCGCGCTCGAAGAATTGAAGCAATCGCGCGGCGTGAAAGCGGTCGGCCTCGGCGTGAACGAAGGCGCGGCAGTGATGGAAGCGATGGCCGAATTCGACATCGACTGTGCGCTGCTCGCCGGCCGCTACACACTGCTCGAGCAAAACACGCTCGATGATTTATTGCCCGAATGCGAGAAGCGCGGCGTGAGTATTTTGCTGGGTGGCGCGTTCAACTCGGGCATTCTCGCGCGTGGTCTCGATGCCAACGCGCATGGCGATCTCAAGTTCAATTACGGCGATGCGCCGAAGGACGTCGTCGAGCGCGTCGGCAAGCTGGAACGCGTATGTCGCGCGCATGGCGTTGCGCTGTCGACGGCGGCCATCCAGTTTCCTTATGCGCATAAAGTTGTGGCCACGGTTCTGATGGGCGCGCGCACGCCGGACGAAGTGCGCGAGAACGCTGCATCGTTCGCGACGCCGGTTCCGTCCGCGCTGTGGGACGCGTTGCGCGCGGAAGGTCTGCTTCATGCGAATGCACCGGTGCCGCGATGACATCGAATGTGAACATCGACGCGCATCAACACTATTGGGATCCCGCGCGCGGCGACTATGGCTGGCTCACGCCCGACATGAAGCCGCTGTATCGCGTGTTCGGTCCCGACGATCTCGCGCCGCTGCGCAAGGCGGCCGGCGTTCAGAAAACGGTTGTCGTGCAGGCCGCGCCGACGGTCGACGAAACGCGCTATCTGCTCGATCTCGCGCGCAGCGACGATTCGATCGCGGGCGTCGTCGGCTGGGTGCCGCTCGATTCGGCCGATGCCGCGGCGATCATCGACGAACTCGCGCGCGAGCCGAAGTTCAAGGCCGTGCGCCCGATGCTTCAGGACTTGCCCGACGATACGTGGATCGAGCACGCGCCGCGCAAGGACGCGATCGAGCGTCTGATCGATCTCGATCTCGCCTTCGACGCGCTGATCTTCGCGCGGCATGTGCCGTCGCTCGTGAAGTTCGTCGAGCGATATCCAGAACTAAGAATCGTCGTCGATCATGGCGCGAAGCCGCCGATCCGCGACGGCATCGACGTGGGCTGGCAACCGTGGGCCGATGGCATCGCGCAACTCGCGAAACTGCCGCAAAAGCTGCATTGCAAATTGTCCGGACTCGCGACCGAAGCGAACCCGAACTGGACCGACGAAACGCTGAAACCCTACGTCGCGCATCTGCTCGAACATTTCGGATATGCACGGCTGATGTGGGGTAGCGACTGGCCCGTGCTCGACATGAATGGCAGCTACGCGGCGTGGCACGACACGGCGCGCAATCTCACGTCACATCTCGAAAAGGCGCAGCAGGACGCGATTTTCGGCGCGAACGCCCGCGCCTTCTATCGCCTAAGAAACGGCTGATATACCCGGCATGTCTCAAAAACACTTCCGACTGGAGCAGTAGATGGTACAAAGACTGGCAGGCAAGACCGCGCTGATCACGGCGGCGGGGCAAGGCATCGGGCTCGCGACCGCCGAACTGTTCGCGGCACAGGGCGCGCGCGTGATCGCCACCGACATCCGCACGGAATCGCTCGAAGGCAAGCCCTTCGAAGCGCGCAAGCTCGATGTGCGCGACCCGCAGGCGATCAACGCGCTGGCCGGCGAGATCGGCGCGATCGACGTGCTCTTCAACTGCGCGGGCTATGTGCACGCCGGCTCGATTCTGGAGGCGAGCGAGGAAGACTGGGACTTCGCCTTCGATCTGAACGCGAAGGCGATGTATCGGACGATTCGCGCGTTCCTGCCGAAGATGCTGGAAAAAGGCGGCGGCTCGATCATCAACATGTCGTCGGCGGCGTCGAGCGTGAAGGGCGTGCCGAACCGCTTCGTGTACGGCGCGTCGAAGGCGGCGGTGATCGGCCTCACGAAATCCGTCGCCGCCGATTTCGTCACGCGCGGCATTCGCTGCAACGCGATCTGTCCGGGCACGGTGGAATCGCCGTCGCTCAAGGACCGCATCGCGGAGCAGGCGAAGGCGCAGGGCGCGAGCGTCGATCAGGTGCAGGCCGCGTTCGTCGCGCGCCAGCCGATGGGACGCGTCGGCCGCGCCGAAGAAATCGCGGCGCTCGCGCTTTATCTCGGCTCGGACGAATCGTCGTTCACGACGGGACAGATTCACATCATCGACGGCGGCTGGTCGAACTGACCGACCGCTCACGTTATTTGGAACCAGGAGGATCACATCAGATGAAGCTGCTTCGTTACGGCCCCAAGGGTCAGGAAAAACCGGGTCTCTTGGACGCCGAAGGCCAGATTCGCGACTTGTCGAAGGTCGTCGATGACATCGCCGGCGCGACGCTGACCGAAGCGGGCCTGGCCAAATTGCGCGCGACCGATCCGGCGACGCTGCCGGTCGTCGACGGCAATCCGCGCATCGGACCGTGCGTGGGGCGCGTCGGCAAGTTCGTGTGCATCGGCCTGAACTACGCGGATCACGCCGCCGAATCGAATCTGCCGGTGCCGACCGAGCCGGTCATCTTCAACAAATGGACGAGCGCGATCTGCGGCCCGAACGACGACGTCGAAATCCCGCGCAACTCGGTGAAGACCGATTGGGAAGTCGAGCTCGGCGTGGTCATCGGCAAGGAAGCGAAGTATGTCGATGAAGCCAACGCGCTCGATTACGTCGCGGGCTATTGCGTGATCAACGACGTTTCCGAGCGCGAATGGCAGCTCGAACACGGCACGCAATGGGACAAGGGCAAGGGCTTCGACACGTTCGGCCCGATCGGTCCGTGGCTCGTCACGAAGGACGAAGTCGCCGATCCGCAGAAGCTCGATCTGTGGCTCGAAGTCGACGGCAAACGCTATCAGAACGGCAACACGAAGACCATGGTCTTCACGGTCGCGCAACTGGTCGCGTATCTGTCGAAGGTGATGAGCCTGCAGCCGGGCGATGTCATCTCGACGGGCACGCCGCCGGGCGTCGGCATGGGCGTGAAGCCGAACCCGGTCTTCCTGAAGGCCGGCCAGACGATGAAGCTCGGCATTCAGGGTCTCGGCGAGCAGACGCAGAAGACTGTCGCGGCGCAGTAATCGGCCCGCAGCAACGACAAAAAACCTCGCCGCGGCGAGGTTTTTCGTTTCGGACGACGGGATTTGAAAAGTTCAGGCGTGATAGACGGGTTCCGCCGCAACGCCTTCGGAGATGCGCGTGATCGTGCCCTGCGCGACCGCGACGAGCCGCTCGGCGCCGCCATCGGTGACGAACACGTCGCACTGGCAGGTTGCCTGCGTCATGCCGGCATGGACGACGCGAGCACGCGCCATCAGCGTTCCGGAGACGGCCGGGCGCAGATAGTTGATCTTGTATTCGCCGGTGACGACCTTCGGCCCGAGCCGCAGCGCGCCCGCGAAGGTCAGGGCGTTGTCCACGAGATAACTCACCACCCCGCCGTGTACGAAGCCGTGTTGTTGCCTTAGCTCGTCCCTGATCGTCAGACACAGCGTGAGACTCGCTGAATCGACCTGCATCAGTTTTGTTCCGAGCAAGGCGCTGAACGGTTGCGCATTCAGCGCACCGCGCGCGATATCGACAATTTCGGCCATTCGGACACTCCTTGGGTGGGTTCGGTGCCGTCCTGCAAAGACAATAGGAAGCGATCGCGCGCACTGCAAGGAAGTCACGCAAAAATTGTGCAATGGTGCGTTTCGGGCGGCACGCGCGCTCTCCGATGACGATTCGCCGAAGCGGCGCGTTCCCTGCATTCGCATAGACAAGCCGCTGCGGCAAACGATTCAAGCTTTGTCGCCCGACTGCCGTAAACCCGCAGTGTCCCCGCATCGGCGGGCCTTAATTCGGAAAGTGTGGGTGCTAGTGATGTTCGGAAAGATCAAGGTTTCATCGGGTTTGCTCGCAGTTCTGGTGGTGTTCTGTCTCTTTCAACTGGTGACCGAAGGGCTCGGTTTCTGGTCCCTGTCGCGCACGCATGACGATGTCGGCAGTCTGTCCAACATCGCGCTCAAGCAGGTCAACGCGGTCAACAAGACCACCCAGCATCTGATGGATGCGCGCATCAACCTGTCGCGCGCGGGCACGCGCATGGTGCGCGGCGGAAGCGAGCCGACGGAAATCGTCCAGCACGCGCGCGAGCAGATCGCGGCGGCGGACAAGTCGTTCACGGCGTTCCTGAACGCGCCGAAGACCGGCGATGAAAACACGGCGCGCATGAGCGCGCTGCAGGCCAAATACGCGGAGTATTCGAAGGCGCTGAGCGAGCTCGTGCAGTATCTCGACGCGGGCAATCTCCAGGCGTTCCTCGACCAGCCGACGCAAGGCTTCCAGGATCGCTATCTCGCGGAACAGCAGAAGTTCGTCGATTTCGGCGATGAAGCGGGCCGCGGCTATCTGTCGTCGATCGACACGCGCTACGCGTGGTTCCGCGCGGTCGGCATCGCGATTCTGGTGACGCTGGTCGCGGGCATCGCGCTCGTGCACGTCGCGCTGCGCCGTGCCGTGATCGAGCCGCTGGAACAAGCGGGCCGCCATTTCGAGCGCATCGCGAACGGCCGTCTCGACGAGCGTATCGAAGATCGCGGCACGAACGAAATCGGCCGTCTGTTCGCGGGCCTCGCGACGATGCAGGCAAGCGTCGCGAACACGGTGAAAACGGTGCGCGCAACGTCGGATTCGATCAACCTCGGCGCCGATGAAATCGCGAGTGGCAACGCGGATTTGTCCGCGCGCACGGAGAATCAGGCGGCGTCGCTCGAAGAAACCGCATCGAGCATGGAAGAGCTGACCGCGACGGTGCGCCAGAACGCCGAGCACGCGCGCGAGGCCAACACGCTCGCGGGCGAAGCGCTCAACGCGACGTCGCGCGGCGCGAGCGTGGTCGACGATGTCGTCGAGAAGATGCGTGGCATTGCGTCGAGCTCGGACAAGATCGCGGAAATCATCTCGGTCATCGACGGCATCGCGTTCCAGACCAACATCCTCGCGTTGAACGCGGCTGTCGAAGCGGCGCGCGCGGGCGAGCAGGGCCGTGGATTCGCGGTCGTCGCGGGCGAAGTGCGCGGTCTCGCGCAGCGTTCGGCGCAATCGGCGAAGGAAATCAAGGAACTGATTGGCGAGTCGGTCGCGCAAGTGAGCGACGGCTCAGTGCTCGTCGAGCGCGCGGGCACGGCGATGCGCGAAGTGTCGGCGTCGATTTCACGCGTCACGCAGATGATGGCGGAGATCAGTGCGTCGTCGCTCGAGCAGAGCGTGGGCATCGAGCAAGTGAATCAGGCGGTCACGCAGATGGACGAGATGACGCAGCAGAACGCGGCGCTCGTCGAGCAGGCTGCGGCTGCCGCGTCGTCGCTGCATGAGCAGACGCGGCAACTGAAGGCTGCGGTTTCGGTGTTTCAGCTCGTCTGAGTTCGCTTAAAGAGGCAAGGCCGCGTACGACGTCGCGAGGTGATACGGCGTCGTCGACGGCATCTCGGCGCGGCTGATCTCGCCCGTCGCCGAGCGGCATTCCACCCAGCCGGTTTCGTGCAGGAAGCGCGCGCGAAACCGCTCGATTTGCGGACCGACGGCGTCGCCGCGCGTCGCCAGCGCGCGCAGATATTCCGTCTGCGCCCAGATGCGCTGCGTCCCGTCGATCACGCGCCCGGTTTCGTCGATGGCGGCATGAACGCCGCCCGTCTGCTCGTCCACGCCGTGCCGCTGCGCGAAGTCGAACGCGCGCGCGAGCCGTTCGTTCAGCCCCGCCGCTTCGAATGCGGCGTGACCGCTGCCCAGCGCCAGAAAATACCACTCGAACTGATGGCCCGGCTCCAGCCGGTTGCCCGCCGTGCCCATCGGCAATTCGGCGATCGAGCCGCTCGGCTCGTGCACGAACGCATCCGCGACGGATTTCGCGAGCTGCGCGAGACGCTTGTCGTAGGCGGGCTCGCCGGTCGCTTCGCGCGCCGCGAGCCACGCTTCGGCGAGATGCATCAGCGGATTTTGCAGCGGCGTCTCGATGGTCGCGCCGAAATCCTCGGCAAGCACCGCGTTCAGCAGATCGCCGCCGCTCGAAAAGCGCGCCTCGACGAGCCGCGACGTTTCATCGAGCAGCGTGAAAGCATCGGCGGAACCGCTTTTCTTCGCGTAATGCGCGCACGCGAAAACGACGAACGCATGGGTGTAGAGATCCTTTTGACGCTCCAGCGGCGCGCCGCTCGCGTCCACGCTGTAGAACCATCCGCCGTTGCGTTTGTCCTGAAAATAGTGACGTAGCGATTCGAACAGCGTCGCGGCGTGCGCGAGATCGCCGGCTTCCGAGAACACGAAGAGCTGGCGCGCGCAGGCCATCGCCCGATAGCGCTTCGGCGGCAGCGGCGCGTGATCCCCCGGCGCGACGGCTTCATAGGCGAGCCCGAGCGCCGCGTTGAAGCCCGGACCGCGCCAGATGGGCAGCACGATGTTTGCGTAATGCGCACGCAATGGCGCGGCGGATTCCGGGTTCGCCGATTGCATCGCCGGCGATGCGTTTGGTTGCTGATCCTGCATAGGACGACTCTTATTGTTTCGGGGGATGCGCGGCCGTGAGGCGCCTACGCAACGGGAAAGGATAGCAAAACCGGCCCGCAGCGCGACGCATTCGCGGGCGACTCACCGAGAGGAGGACGAGAACATGATAGGAAATATCGAACTCGTGTCGCGGCTCATGATGGCCGCGGCGCTCGGCAGCGTGATCGGCTTCGAGCGCGAGCGGCTTTCGTGGGCGGCGGGACTGCGCACGCACATGCTCGTGTGCGTCGGCTCGGCGCTCATCATGATCGTGTCGGCTTACGGTTTCGAGGATGCGCTGAAGTACGACCACGTCGTGCTCGATCCGTCGCGGGTCGCGGCGCAGGTCGTGTCGGGCATCGGCTTTCTCGGCGCGGGCTCGATTCTGCTGCGCGGCGAGATCGTGCGCGGCCTGACGACCGCGGCGAGCCTCTGGTCGGTCGCGGCCATTGGCCTCGCGGTCGGCGGCGGGCTCTATACGGCGTCGATCGCGGCGACGGCGATCATCCTCATCATTCTGGCGGGGATCAAGCCGCTCGAACGCCGCTTCATCAGCGTGAAGCAGCGCCGTCAACTGACGATGCTCGTCGATCGCGGCGCGCTCAGTTTTCATGCGCTGCACGAGGCGCTCGGGCCCGGCAGCGTGCGCGTGAAGCAGTTCGTCGTGCAGCAAAGCGATGATTCGCCCGATCTCGACGAGGTGCGAGTCGAACTGTCGCGTGCATCTGCGGTGGAATATCGCGCGATTTGCGATCGTTTGCGTCAACTCGACGTCGTGCGCGAGTTTCGTGAGGACGATGCCGCCTGAAATCGCCTTCGGGATGCGGGTTTGCACGCGCAGCCATGCGACAATGCGGCCTCTCGAAATAATCGCCGATGCGCCGGTGCGCCTTGCACGCCGGTTCGGGCAGCCGCCTTTCGAACCTATGTCAGATTCCGCAGTAAAGAGAGACGCCGACGCCTCGTCCCGCCGCCGGCGCGCAACGCAAAAGCATGAGATGCGGGCGCCGCAGACCAGCGCCGACACGGAAAAGAAACTCGCTCGCGCCGCACGTTCCGCGCAGCGTCTTGCACAACTGAGCGAAGGCGCGCGTGCGGGCGAAACGCTCGATCTGTTCGCCGAAGACGCCGAGCGCGCGCAACTTCAGGCGATGAACACCGATATCCGCCAAGGCACGTTCGAAGGTTTCGAACTGCCGGAAGTGTTTCTCGCGGCCGTGCAATCGAATGGCGGGAACGCGCCGGAATCCGTCGTCGGGAAACGGGCGGCGCGTGGCGGCGTGACATCGGTTGCGCCGGAGCAGGGCCTCTTCGGGGACGATTTGCCTCAAATCGATGCGCCGCCGCCGGACGCGAGCCAACCAGCCGCGAGAACCGGCGCGATGGCCGCGGTGACGACGCGATCGGCGAGCATCAGCACGTCGGTTGCGCCGGAGAATGCGGCGCCATCGCTCGCCGCGCTCGCTTCAGCGCTCATCGCCCGCGATCGCGGGGCTCGCGGCGACCGCAACGAAGCGGCGCCGTTCGCGCAGCCCGGCATCCGCGATGCCGCCGCGCCCGAACTCGACCGCGCCCGCGCCACGGCGTTCGCGGACACCATCGACGCGCTCTATGCGGTGATCGCGGAGCAGCGCACTTCGACGGCCGCCCACGCGCGCCGCATGAAGACGATGCTGACGATCATCGTCTGCGTGATGCTCGTCACGGTGGCGACGGGCATCGCGCAAACGGCCGTACTGCTGCGCATGAACCACGATAGCAAGCTGCAGCAGGACCGCACCGAGCAACTGATGCTCAACCAGCAGGCGACGCTCGCGTCGCTCTTCGATACCGATTCCGCCAATATCAGCGTGCGCCGTCCCCCCGACCTGACGGACGCATCACCGGTTCGGCCGATCAGCGCCGCGACGCCCGATCCCGCGCCGAAAAAGCACACGCGTCACGCGCACCATCGCGCCACTTCCTCGGCGCACTGATTCCCGCTGTCAGATTCGCGGGGGGGGGGGGGGGGGGGGGGGGGGGGGGGGGGGGGGGGGGGGGGGGGGTGGGGGTGGGGGGGGGGGGGGGGGGGGGGGGGGGCGGGGGGGGGCGGGCGGGGGGGGTGGTGGGGGGGGGGGGGTTGTGCGCGCGGTTGTTGTTGGCGGG